>CAYYMI010000074.1:0-10823 GCA_964472905.1 uncultured Hellea sp.
TCGCTATGAGGAAGCCGCTGAATGGCAAGGCAGCCGTCTTATGCGCCAGCTTTTCTTAGATGAGCTGGAAGATCGTCTGCGCTGTCACAAATGGGGCTGCGGAGGTCCATGCCGCATAGCTCTGCCGTCTAATGTTGAGACTGAAGGGTTTCAAGGCGGATTGGCATGAACATAGAGACCGAACATAAAAATAAGAAAGCCCATCACAACATGAAAGACGGGCGCGATAAAGATACGCTTCAAACCGCCCTCAGCCGCGCGGCGGCGCACGCCTGGCAAGAACAACAGGACGCCCAGCAAGAATTCGATACTGCCCAGAATGGTGAGGATATTCATATGGCCTCAATCTTTTCAAATTTCAGACTTAATCAAAATTCATATTAAAAGCTACAGGAGGCGCAAATGAATATACAAACCCCAATTGAAGCCATAGGAAGTCATTTCCTCAACAAAGAGATAGAGGCACAATCAAAAAAGTGGGACGCTGAAGCTCATTTTCTAGAATTTGAACAGGTCTTAGATACACTTGATCTTATTTCTGATGGTTTGTCAGATGATCCAAAATTAGCCAATGCAATTAACGCAATCCATGCAAATCTAAGCGAAATTTACTTGTCATCTCGGGCTAGGTTATTCACAGATTAAAAAATTCAGCATAAAATCTATTCTGTAACGTCTTCAAGCTAAACACCGCTAATTCCTTTAGATAGCAAATCATTAGCTAAAAAATGTGGATGATCACGTTTGCTCGAATGATTTAAAGTAGTTCCAGCTACATCTGTATATTCAATAGAGTTTGGCCAAATTCCACAATATGCATCTTCAGGGAGTCTTTTCTGACCTCTTAGATTAATACGTGTTGTACAATGATCCATAACACATGTTAAATCGTGAAGGTCAAAATTATCATTCATAACTTTATTTATAATGCCAATAGCGTATGCCTTTTTATTATTTTCAATTTCAAAGGCGTAATTCAATCGATCATCTTTAAAATATTGTATGACTCCTACATATCGCCCTCTACCCTTAGTGAAGCCTTTCGCCCAAGATCCCCATGAACTCGGTAATTCCAATACAATTAATTTATCAAGTGATGAATTTTGTTTTTGCGATATAATCCCACTAGCTTCTGCCAGGACTTTAAATCGTTGAGGTATAGCCTCAGGCTTAGTTACTATATTGGCAAATTGTTGTATTGGTCTTTCAAACAATCTTTTGGGAACACCTTTTTCAAACTCAACACCGCCAAACAATTCTCTTCTATGAAGAGGTGGGCGAAATATAATACCAGGTGTCTTCATAAATGAGTCACCGGAACTAGTGGTAAACTCTTCAGCCACAATTTTTTTTAATTCAATAGGAACAGTCGTTCTAACTTCTGCTGTATCAGGTCTTTCCACCTTTATTTGAACATTTTCTATATTAGGAAACGCCTCAATTAAGCTTGGTAGTCCCGTATATCCAAACTTTTTCGATTTAGAAGACCCAGCTGACTTACTAAGCACAATTTTATTAACTTCAGTAACCTTTCTGGCTTTTCCTGCACCACTAATGATCTGCTCTCCAGCTGTTTGATATCTTATATTTGGCTGTTCAATAATCAGTTTTTTGAAAGGAATTTGACGTTTATCACTGAGCAGTTGACGTATAACCCAACATTTATCTGGTAATGATTTACCAATCGTCGACCTAGTCATAAATGACATAGTTCCAATTCCAACGGAATCATCTGGAAAATGTATTTCAGGTGCGAGTTGAGGACTATCAACATCAAGTATATTTAATGTTGAAATAAAACTTGTCCAAATATCTTGTAAATGTGGAGATGTATCTATTAACGCCAGTTGAAAAGCACTTGCTATATCTGAAACCTTCGAATTTGGTACAATACGATATACGCCGTCACTTATATAACCAGTTTTATTCCTATCGATTAACGTGTCAGACTTCTCTTTACTTTTAGATACCTCATATAAGTAAGAGCTAATTCCACTAAATGAACTAAAGAAGAACCTTAGTGTTTCAATTGGATTTATGAAAATCCGATTGCCCTCATTATCTGATGAAACAATATATGGCGCTCCAATAAATTTGCTAACCCGATTGCTACGCTTTAGATTTAGAATTTTGTTAATCCGCAAACCATCCGTTACAGAAATAAAATTGATATCGGCAATAGAGTAATTGGGTAAGGCATCGAAATCTCGAAATACACCTAGTTTAGCACGACCATGTTGTCTTTGTCCTTTAAATATATTTCCTTCACCAAAAAATCGAAATTCATTAATTGGAACCCAAATGGAAATTATTCCGGTTCTATAATTCCCAAATCTATCGACAGGAATTGGATGCTGAAGAGTAAGCTCTACTTTTACTTCACATTGGAAAAGTGAGTTTATTCTCAATCCGCCATAATCACTTACAATCCATCGTCGATCATCATTCGGCAAATATTTGAAACGCAAATGCGTATTTGGGTCGTTTATACTCAATGCTTTTAACTTTTCCTTTTAGGAGCCAGGCTCAAGGACTTTTGAGCTAGGGTCAAGGACTATTGGTATAGGCTCAAGGAGTATTGATGAGGCTCATTGTCTTCTGAACTCGACACCTCCGCCAACCATGGCCGCCATAGACGCAGAATGATGCGGTTGACGAAATGGCCGTGAGCGGGAAAGCTGTCCACGGTCAAGCAGTCCAGCGACAGAATGCACCATAGAAACATCCAGCAATTCCTTAGCATTTAAGGGCGGCAATAACCCAGGCAGGCGAGCAGCCAACATTGATTTTCCTGAGCCGGGCGGACCAACCATCAATAAATTATGGCCGCCAGCCGCCGCAACCTCGAGAGCACGTTTGGCGGTTTCTTGTCCCCTGACATCACGCAGATTTAACGGACTATCAGACTCCAGCATTTCACCTGGTTCAGGCCGCGATAAAATCTGCGTGCCTTTAAAATGATTGATGAGTTGAATGAGGTTTTGCGGTGCCAATAACGGCAAATCCCCTGCCCAAGCCGCTTCTGCGCCATTACGCTCAGGACAAATGAGACCTAAATCTTCGGAATTGGCGAGAACGGCCGCTGGCAAAGCGCCCGGAACACGGGTGATCGTTCCGTCCAAAGATAATTCCCCAATGGCAACATAACCCTCAATGGCATCAACAGGGACTGCCCCAACCGCGGCCAATAAGCCCAAAGCAATGGGTAAATCATAATGCGCGCCTTCTTTTGGTAGGTCTGCTGGCGCGAGATTAACTGTGATGCGTTTACCCGGAAGGCTCATCCCTAGCGCCGCAAAGGCAGAACGAACACGCTCGCGCGATTCTGCCACCGCTTTATCGGCCAAACCCACAATATTAAAAAACTGTCGCCCCGCAGATGTGACTTGAACCTGAACATCGACGCGGCGCGCTTCAGCCCCTTCAAACGCAACGGTATTTATACGTGCAACCATAGGGGCTACACCTAACACACGGAATTAGAACAAATCAAGAACTTTATTTATGCGTCAGCGAGACCTACGCAACGAACAGCTTTAAACGAGTCGCGACTGCGCGGGAATATAAGCGGCACATTGGATTGACGCAGAGGGTCTCTCATATGATAGCCGCGCGCATCACGTTTTAAAATCATCGCCCAATGGGATCGGCCATTTTTAAGATAAAATTGTACCAAAGGGTAATCCCCTTCCCGCATACAGCTATTGATAATACCCTCACTCACCTCATCATAATATTGCGCCACAGCGCGTCCGCCAGTCACTTTGCGAATGCCGTCCCAAATCAGCCAGCCCTTCGCTGTAAATCCATCAACCTGTGTTAACCGCGCATTCAGATCGGATGGGTTTGTCTGAAACCCTAAATTCGCCAGCGCCATTGAGGTTGCTGTCACAAGACAGCCATCAGACCCCATCGTATCAGCGGATTTTCCAAGTCTTTCAGACGCCCAACGTTTATCATTCTGATAAAAGGCCGAACGGTCAGGTAAAGCTAAGCTTCCGCGCGGTATAGGTGTTTGGTTTGGTACTGGAATAACAGACGCCGGATAATCTGAAGGCGTTTCAGGCGGCAGAGGCGTTGTCCCGCAAGAAACAATCATCATGACCGAAAATAAAGTTAAACACACCCGCAACATAAAGCAGGCCTAACCCGAAACCCTTAAATCAATCTTTACGCAAATTCATCACACAACCGATTTCGTTTTAAACACCTCTTCATCAAGCTGGCCTTCCCATTTGGCGACAACGGAGGCCACAGCCAAATCGCCTGTGACATTGGTCACGGTGCGCATCATATCCAGCAATCTGTCAAAAGGCAGGATGAAAGCAATAATCAGCGTATATTGATCTAATGTGACGCCAAATGTGCCGAGCACCGCGAAAGCCAAAAACAAGCTCGCCGACGGAATCCCCGCCGCCCCAATAGAGGTCAGCGTTGCCGTCATGGCGATTAGGACATAGTCGGTGAAACCGAGGGGAATGCCGAGGGCCTGCGCCGCAAATAATGCAATCAACCCCAGATAAATCGCCGTTCCGTCCATATTAATCGTGGCCCCTAAAGGTAGCACAGAACCTGCGACGGATTCGTCAATCCCAAGATTATCCTGCGCGCAAGAGATAGAGACAGGTAGTGTCGCACTCGATGACGCTGTGGAATAGGCCACACCCTGCGCATCGAGAACGCCGTAGAAAAAACGCGCCAAAGGCAGCTTTAAAATCGTCCTGATAATCAATCCGCCATAGACTAATATGATGTGAAGGAAGCAAGCCAGATAAAGCGCGATGGTCAGCTTGCCGAGCGCCTTAAGGATACCCAGCCCCATCTCCCCCATAACCCAAGCGATGAGCGCAAAGACGCCGATCGGGGCAAGTTCCATAACAAAGAGCGTAATTTTCATCACCACTTCTTCGGCGCTATGAAAAAAACTTTTAAGCGGGTCGGCCTTATCGCCCACCGCAATAATACCGACGCCAATGAGAATAGAGAAAAAGATGACAGACAGAATTTCTCCGTCCACCATCGCCTTAATAGGATTGGTTGGAATAATCGCGAGCAAGCGCTGCGTAATTGACGGCGTTTCCGCGGAGACCTTGTCGGCGAGCATGGCCCGCGTACTTTCATCTACTCCTGTAAATTCTACGCCGATACCAGGCTGAAAAATTGTGCCGAAAATCAAGCCTAGAGACACAGCAAATAAGGTGGTTCCTATATAAAGCGCGATGGTTTTTATGCCCAGAGACCCAAGCCTTTTAGGGTCACCCATCGCCACAACACCAGACACCAAGGTTACCACAATTAATGGTACAATCAGCATTTTGATCAGGCGTACAAAAGCATCACCAAAAAATTTGACAAACCCACTCAGGGAAAATTCAAGTCCTCTAAATTTTAGCGTTATGTCTCCCGCACCGCCGTAATGTATAGCCAACCCTACAATCATACCCAAAAATAAAGCGATTATGACCCGTTTCCAAAGTGTGATGGCTTGCCATTTGCTAAACATATTATTTCCCGTCTCGTAATTTTTGCATCAAATATGTATGTTGAAGCGCCAATCGCTTGGCCGTCTCTTTCAAGTTAGCCGCCGCGCTATGTCCGCCGTCTATATTTTCATAATAAAGAAAATCATGGCCTTGGTCTTCCATCCGTTTAGCGGTTTTGCGCGCATGGGCGGGGTGAACACGGTCATCTTTGGTGGACGTAATAAAGAAAACCTCAGGATAATCGCCCTTAGGGTCGATATTGTGATAAGGTGAAATAGAACGCAGGAACTTCCCTTCAACAGGGTCTTCGGGATTTCCATATTCGCCCATCCACGATGCTCCCGCGAGTAATGTGTGAAAGCGCATCATATCAAGCAAGGGCACAGCGCAAATAACAGCGTTAAATAGATCAGGTCTTTGGGTGAACATAACGCCCACAAGCAAGCCGCCATTAGAGCCGCCCTCAATGCCTAAATGTTTAGGCGATGTAATTTTTTTAGCTATCAAATCTTCGGCGACTGAAATGAAATCGTCATAGATTTTTTGACGCTCTGTCTTAAGGCCTGCCGCATGCCAGTCCGGTCCATATTCACTACCACCGCGAATATTAGCCAGCACATAAACACCGCCACGTTCAATCCATAATTTGCCCCGCGTGGCTGAATAGGATGGATTAAGCGCAACCCGAAATCCACCATAGCCATAGAGCAATGTCGGGTTCGTCCCGTTCATTTTAGTGTCTTTTTGACGAACCACAAAATAAGGGATTTTGGTACCATCCGTTGATGTCGTGAAATATTGCTCAGAAATCATAGAGCTTGCGTCAAACCAGTTCGGTAAAGACTTAGCCTTCACCTTTTTCATCGTCTCGGTATTAAATGTCCACAACGTGTCGGGGGTTAGAAAGCTTTCCGTTGTGACGAAGGCGACATCCTCTTTATCATTCGTCGCGCCAATAGAGAGCTGCCCACCCAACGGAAAATCAAGTTTATCCGAAGTCCAGTCTTTACCATCCCAATTAAAGGCATAAGCACTACCAATAACGTCACGCGTTATTGCAACTAAGAGATTAGATTTCGTCATACCAAAATCTTCAATGGATGATTTTTCATCGGGCGAATATACAAGATTTATATCGTCAATGGTTCCGCTGGATTTAAAATCGTCCAAACTGAAACTCACTAAATCGCCTGTCTTATAGCCTCCCCAATTATCATTTAGTTCTGCAAGCACCTGACCTTTAAATATTCCTGAAATGCGGGTCTTGTCAGAGACAGGAATTTTGACAGGCTCCAACAAATTATTCTCCCCACGCGGCACCCAAAAATGCTCACGATCATAAAATGTCTTGGAATTATAGATGATAATTTCGCGTGACCCATCAGATAACTCCAAGGCCGCAGCTCCAACGCTTACATCATCTTTTGATCCTCTATAAAATTCTTGAGCGCTGGAGATCGGCGTTCCGCGTTTCCATAATTTTGCGGCCATCGGATAGCCGCTATCGGTCATAGTGCCTTCTCCGAAATCTACGCTGATAAGGAGGGTATCTTTATCAAGCCAATCCACAGAGCCTTTGGACTCACCTGTGACAAAACCGTCTTTTACGAACTCTTTTGTCCGCGTGTTAAATTCACGCCTTATAGTCGCGTCTTTACCGCCATCGGATAAGTTGACAATGCACAGATCATAATCCGGCGCGAGACAGTTATTACCTTTATAAACCCAATTCTTTCCTTCGTCTTGTGAGAGCTTGTCAAAATCCAAAACCGTTTCCCATTCAGGGGTATCAGAAAGATAGCTCTCAAGCGTCGATTTACGCCAAATCCCGCGCACATGATTAGCGTCTTGCCAGAAATTATGAACTTCGCCCGCGCGGTAAGAGACGTAAGGAATTTTATCTTTGCTCTGTAAAATCTCAAGCGCCTGCGCTTCCATCTCTGCGAAACGCGGATCAGCTGTAAGGCGATCTAAGCTCCGCTTATTCCAAGATTTAACGTGCGTTAGGGCTTTATCGCCAAGCACCTCTTCAAGATAAATATGGTCTTCATCCGTTTGCCCCGCTGTTTCGTAACTTATCATTTTATGGGTGTCTTTGTTGGTATGAGTATGGCTGTGATTATGATTATGGCTTTGGGGATTGCATGAGGTCAGACATAAAGCCAGCATCAAGAGACATGTAAAGCTGTATAATTTCATACCTGCATTCATTAATGTCCCCTGCTCTTTGGCTTTTGAGAGACTAAAGCGGAGTTTGATATTGAGCGCAAGGCTACTATCAATCTTTCAGCTAGCCTATTTCGGCTCTTGGGGTTAAAGACTGCTCCATGTCACATAATACATTCGGACATTTATTTCGGTTTACCACTTGGGGCGAGAGTCACGGCCCTGCGATTGGCTGCGTGGTTGATGGCTGCCCGCCCTTAATCGACCTGACAGAAGCTGATATTCAAACCTTTCTGGATAAACGCCGCCCTGGCACATCGCGCTTTGTCACTCAGCGCAATGAACCCGATCAAGTCAAAATCCTCTCAGGCGTTTTTGAAGGGCAAACTACAGGCACGCCGATTAGCCTTTTGATCGAGAATAAAGATCAACGCAGCAAAGATTATTCCGAGATTAAGTCACGTTACCGTCCGGGTCATGCGGACCTGACCTATGACGCCAAATACGGCATTCGCGATTATCGCGGCGGCGGACGTAGCTCTGCGCGCGAGACCGCTAATCGCGTGGCGGCCGGGGCGATTGCCCGCAAAATTTTAGGCAATGTCGAGATCAAAGGCGCCGTCATTCAAATCGGCGAAAAGATGGTCGATGGCGAGAACTGGGATTGGAATGAGGTCAACAATAACCCATTTTGGTGTCCCGACCCTGTCGCCGCCAAAGACTGGGAAGATTACCTTGATAGCGTGCGTAAATCAGGTAATTCCATCGGCGCGATTATCGAAGTGAGAGCCTCAAATGTCCCCGCAGGACTGGGGGCGCCAGTTTACGGTAAGCTTGATAGCGATATCGCTATGGGCATGATGAGCATCAACGCCGCCAAGGGCGTCGAGATTGGCGCAGGCTTTGCCGCCGCTGGATTTAGCGGTACGGATAACGCTGATGAAATTCGTATGGAAGACGGTAAGCCGCGCTTTCTCTCTAACCATTCTGGCGGTATTTTAGGCGGCATTTCGAACGGCGATGAGATTGTTGTGCGTGTGGCGATTAAACCGACCTCTTCTATTTTGACCGAAGTCAAATCCATTGACGCGAGCGGCACTGAAATCGACGTGCGCACCAAAGGCCGTCATGATCCCTGTGTCGGCATTCGCGGTGTTCCCGTTGCCGAAGCCATGCTCGCCTGTGTTCTGGCGGATCATAAGCTTCGCCATAGAGGACAAGTGGGCGGACAAATTGGTTAACCTGCGCCGCGGCGTTGGAATAACACTTTGCTTAATCCTATGGTCTTGGGCCAATGCGGCTCTTGCCCGGCCTGTCTCATATCCAGACGGATGGACGTTAATCCTAGACAATAACGATATTCAAAATAGCGCACTCGTTCATTATACGCTCGACACAAATCACGCCCTTGGACTGCGCTTGCGTTATGACCGCGATGATGATTATAGCTTTCTAGGCCCACAGCTTAACCGTCTCATCAAGCGCTGGAACAAAGCTGATAGCCAAGCCAATCTTTACGGTCACGCCGCGCTGGGCGCTGTCATTGATGATCAATCTGGACCGCTTACGCGCGAGGATGACCTCGGTCTTTTCATCGGCCTATCGGGTGATTGGGAGACCCGCCGTTATTTCGTCTCGGCCAATGCCGAGCATTGGGATAATGGCCGTTTTGGAGACTTTTCTAGCTTTCGCTCCCGATTGGGAATTGCGCCTTATGTCGCCAATACAGGCGCTCTTCATACATGGATTATGGTCGAAGGACGATACCGCCCTCAACGCGATGCCGCGCTGAGCGGGGCGGCTATACTGCGTCTTTTTAAAGGCGCTAACCTGCTGGAACTGGGTGTAGACGACCAAGGCGAAGCTCTGCTAAATTATATTCATACCTTTTAGGAGATCGTGATGAAAATGTTCAAATCTCTCGCAATCGCAGTCCTCATCAGCACAGCTCCTATGTCGGCACTTGCCAAAGATGTAAAACTCAACGGCCCCGAAATTGTCGCCATCGCCGATATCTCCGTCGGATTAAACGGCCTTGTCTGTGACTTTTGCACTCTAGCGCTCAATAAGACTTTTAAAAAGCGCGATGAAGTGCGCGGCACCTATATTGATTTAGATACCAAAACGCTCTCTGTTGCCTTGGCCGACAATCAAACATTGGATAATGAGGCTGTCATGTCCTTGGTTAAAAAAGCCGGCTATAGCGTGACTAAAATTACACGCAAAAACGGCGCTGAATTTATACCGCCTGTCAAAACTAAAAAGAAATCATGAGCAAAGCGCGCCTTGCGCTGCGCGAGACAGGCGCGCCCACTATTGCGCTGCTCACCAGTCTCTCAACGCTGATTTGCTGTACGCTTCCCGCCGTGATGATAACCCTTGGTATGGGCGCGGCGCTCTCTTCGCTGACCTCAAATGTGCCGCAGCTTATCTGGCTGTCAGAGCGTAAGCCGCTCGTCTTTGGCGGCTCTCTCATTTTACTCGCCCTTGCCTGGTGCGCCCGATATCTAACCCGCAACATGCCCTGCCCCGCAGACCCTGTTTTGGCAAAATTTTGCGCGCGGTTGAGAAATTTGGGGGGCTGGGTTTTATATGCTGGATTTGTGGTTTGGGCGATCGGAGCCTTTAGCGCCTTTGTCCTGCCAAAATTATTGGTATAAATTTAGACGGAACTGTGCTGCATACAGAGTCGGGTTTTTTAAACGAAACCCATAACAAACGCGGCTTTATAAAAAGACAGTCCGCAGGGCCAGCATCCTGACGGATACCGAAAATATTTAAGTGTTTTACAGAAGGCTAACCCTGCGGCGATGATTTTTGTGTGACGGCACTCTTAATCCCGAAGTTACAGCGGTACGATAGCTGTCGCTACCTGACTGCACCGGTTGGGCCTAACACATCACAAAGACCCGGCACCTCCGCGGTCGTAACTCCGCAGCGCTCAGTCTCACCGTTCAGCTGATACAAACCTACGCGATTGTTTGTGTACACAGCCAATGTTCTATAAACGGCTTTAGAGGTCCTGTGATTGTAAGGATAGAGGTACTTAAAAAGACGAATTGAAATCAACAGTTGGTGTTTGACATATAATAGATAAATCTGAGTCTCGCCTAACGTCTGCTTTTGCCCTGCGGTTTCAACTGGTCGTCGCAACACTTTAGTTATTTACTAAAC
>CAYYMI010000075.1:0-10227 GCA_964472905.1 uncultured Hellea sp.
CGACGGAGTAAGCAGATAGGCCGGTCATAAGCCCTATTCGTGAATCTCTCAGGCCCAAGAGGACAGCGGGTGGCACAGAACGCGAGAGCGGAAAGTGTGCCTATGTCTGATTTGTCAAAGACCAAACTTCATACCAAACATATCGCGCTCGGCGCAAAGATGATGCCCTTTGCAGGATACGATATGCCCGTTCAATATCCAATGGGCGTGCTCAAAGAGCATCTCCATACGCGCGAAAAGGTGGGTCTCTTTGATGTCTCCCATATGGGGCAGTGCTTTATTACTGCCGATGATGGTACATTTGAAACGGCGGCCAAGGCACTAGAGACATTAGTACCAGCCTCAATCCAAGACTTAGAACCCGGACAACAACGTTATTCCCAGCTCCTGAACGAAGAGGGCGGAATTCTTGACGATTTGATGATTACCCGTCTTGGGTTTCAGGGCCAAGACCACAGGCTTTATCTCGTCGTGAATGCGGGATGCAAAAATGATGATTTCATCCATATGGAAAAAAATCTGCCTGAGGGTGTGAGCCTAGATTATAAAGACGATGTTTTGTCTTTAATCGCCCTTCAAGGCCCTAAGGCCGTTAATGTCCTTGCTGAATTTAACCCGGCGGTCAAAGACCTCGTCTTTATGACATCGACGGACATCCCATTGACGCAGACGATTTGGGCCCATGTGTCGCGGTCAGGATATACGGGTGAGGACGGTTATGAAATCTCGATTAAACATGATGATGTTAATGCATTTGTAGATCTATTACTGGCTCATGATGATGTAGAAATGATCGGTCTTGGCGCGCGCGATAGTTTGCGTCTCGAGGCCGGGCTCTGTCTTTATGGCCATGATATTGATACGAATGTATCGCCCATTGAGGCCGGGTTGTTCTGGTCGATCCAAAAACATCGCCGCGGCGCGGATGCAGGATATTTAGGGGCAGCGCGCGTGGCTTCTGATCTTGCTGATAAATCCACCAAGCGCCTTGTCGGGATTAAACCTGAAGGCCGCGCGCCCGCCCGTGAACATACAGAAATTCAAGATATGGACGGCAGCACAATTGGCGAAATTACCAGCGGAGGCTTTGGTCCAACAGCTGGCGGTCCCGTTGCGATGGGCTATGTCGCTCGCAAGTTTACCAAAGCTGGCACGCCAGTTCAGCTCATTGTCAGGGGTAAGCCCCGCCCTGCAACTGTCGCGAAAATGCCTTTCGTGCCACATCGTTATTATAGAGGATAAAGGAGGACTTATGTCTATATATTTTACTGAAGATCACGAATGGATCAAAGTTGACGGGGATAGCGGGACAGTCGGCATCACGCCCTATGCGGCAGGTCAGCTCGGCGATGTTGTTTATGTTGAGCTGCCTGATGTTGGGACGGAATTTGGCAAAGGCGACGAAGCCGCCGTTGTGGAGAGTGTCAAAGCGGCCTCTGAAGTTTATGCTCCTGTGAGCGGCCAAGTCATAGAAGTTAACGGCGCGCTCGAAGACGCGCCTGAAACAGTCAATGCCTCAGCCGATGATAAAGGCTGGTTTCTGAAAATGAAAATTGCAGATGCATCAGAGCTTGATAGCTTGATGAACTCTGAGGCTTATAAAACCTATTGCGACGGATTATAATATGCATCCTGCGGCCACTTTCCGTGTTGATGAAAAAACCGAAGCTTTAGCGTTCATTGCGGCTCATCCCTTTGCGACACTTGCGGTTAATGGCGCAGATGGTCCTGTCACGGCTTTAGTGCCTTTGGTGATAGATAGCTCTGGACAGAATTTACTCGGGCATGTCGCGCGTACCAATTCATTTTGGCAAGCAGCGCAAATGAGTGAACATAAAGCTGTCGCTGTTTTTCAGGGAGCTGATGCTTATGTATCATCGTCTAGCTATCCGTCTAAGGCAGATCATGGCCGTGTTGTTCCAACATGGAATTATATGGCCGTTGAAATTCGCGGGAATATTAAGGTTGAAACGAAATCTGAGGCTATGTTGCCCTTTCTAACGGCCCTAACCGATAAGATGGAATCTCATCGTGATTTACCGTGGGAAGTTTCCGATGCTCCTGAAGATTATATCGCGAAGTTATCACGCGCTATCGTCGGGTTTAGCCTGAAAATTGACGAGATTACCTATGTTAGAAAATTGAGTCAGAACAAGTCTGAGGCAGACAAGCAAGGCGTCATAACATCTCTTGAAATGTCAGAAAATCATCAAGACCGCCTTGTGGCACACGCCATGAAGCAGGAAAGCTAAATGCCTAACCTCATTCCTATATTATTTTATGCCTTAGCCATTGTTATTCATGGTGTCCCTGCGCTTTCTGCTTTTTCTCCGTCTCGCATGGCGCAGCTTTACGGTATCTCTGATCAGGACAATGTTCTTATGACACTGGTCCAACACCGGGCTGTGTTGTTTGGTCTTGTCGCCGCGGCCTGTATTTACGCGGCTCATACTCCATCTGTGCGTTGGCCAGTTCTCATTGGGACGGTCATCAGCATGGCTGCCTTTATTTTAATTGCCATTCCGCGCGGACAGTTGTCGGGCCCGCTCAGTAAAATTGCTTATGTGGATGGCCTTGGTTTA
The DNA here is from genome assembly GCA_964472905.1 of uncultured Hellea sp. Classification (GTDB taxonomy): domain Bacteria; phylum Pseudomonadota; class Alphaproteobacteria; order Caulobacterales; family Maricaulaceae; genus Hellea. Next base: position 2,583 of record CAYYMI010000075.1, read on the forward strand.
ATTATTGCCGCAATCCTTGCGGTGCTTTTGGTGAGGAGTTAGATATGCGTTATCTCCCTTTAAATGCGAGCGATCGCTCGCAAATGCTTGATGTTATAGGCGTTGATAATATTGATGCCTTATTTGAGGATGTGCCCAAACCCGCGCGTCTTAAAACACTTGTCGACTTACCACTCCATCAATCCGAGCAGGCGGTTGAACGCCATATGAGCCGTCTTTCCAGTAAATCAATCTCGGCCTCTAGTGTTCCGTTTTTTTGCGGGGCAGGGGCTTATAAACATCATATTCCGGCGACAGTCGATCATCTGATCCAACGCTCGGAATTTCTAACGGCCTATACGCCTTACCAGCCGGAAATCAGCCAAGGCACGCTGCAAGCTTTGTTCGAGTTTCAAACGCAAGTCGCGCTCCTCACAGGCATGGAAGTCGCGAATGCGTCTATGTATGATGGCTCCACCGCTTGCGCCGAAGCCGTTGTGATGGCCAAGCGGGTGACGCGTAAAACCAAAGCCATCCTCGCGCCGGGGCTGCATCCACATTATGCCGCCGCGACACAGACTTTGGCCTCAACGCTGGACATAGCGATTAATGAGGTTGCGTCTGAAATTGGTAAAGATGCCTCTGTCATTGATTTGATTACGGATGAAACGGCCTGTGTTGTGGTGCAGTCACCGAATGTCTTTGGCGAGATTGTGGACCTCACCCCGATTGCCGAGAAAGCTCACGCGCATAAAGCGTTGTTAATCGCGGTCTTTACTGAACCCGTTGCACTGGGCGCAATTAAATCACCGGGCGAGCAGGGCGCAGATATCGTTGTCGGCGAAGGGCAAGGCCTTGGCGTTGGCCTTAACTTTGGCGGGCCACATGTCGGGCTCTTTGCGTGTCGCCAGAAACTTGTGCGCCAAATGCCGGGCCGCGTGTGCGGTGAAACTGTCGACGCCAATGGCGAGCGCGGCTTTGTTCTGACGCTCTCCACGCGCGAGCAACATATTCGCCGCGAAAAAGCGACCTCTAATATTTGCACGAATAGCGGACTTTGTTGTTTGGCTTTCACCATCCATATGAGCTTGCTCGGCGATGCAGGCCTCAAACGAATGGCGGCGCTTAATCATGAAAGGGCATGTGAACTTGCGGATGTGATTGACGGCATTAAAGGCGCGCAGGTTTTAAACGAGACATTTTTCAATGAGTTTACAGTGAAACTCAATAAGCCCGCTGCGGAGATTGTCGAAGCTCTAGCTAAGAAAGATATTCTTGGCGGAGTGCCTTTCTCTCGAATTTCAGCTGGTCAGCACGAAGACTTACTTCTCGTTTGCGCAACTGAAATCGTAACGGACGAAGATATTCAGGCTTTCGGCAAAGCGCTTGGGGAGATGTTGTCATGAAAACCGAAGGACGAACAACAACGCCTGTCGCCAGCAATTCTAATGACGTCAAAACCGTTTCTGGCAATAAGGCATTGGAACAAGCCACAAGACTTATTTTTGAAACGGGCACACTGCAAAGTACGGGTGTGGATTTGCCTACACCTAAAGTCATAAGCTCTCGCCTTGGCGGTCATGCCCGCCAAGGCGCTATCGGTTTGCCGGGCCTTAGTGAGCCTGAAACGCTGCGCCATTATGTGCGCCTTTCCCAGAAAAATTACGCCATTGACCTCGGGGTTTATCCGCTGGGTTCTTGCACAATGAAACACAATCCACGGCTTAATGAAAAAGTCGCGCGTATGCCCGGCTTTGGCGATGTCCATCCTTTGCAGCCGATTTCGACCGTACAAGGGGCGTTGGAATTAATGCATGAACTCTCCCATTGGTTGATGATGCTTTGCAACATGCCAGCTGTTGCTCTGACCCCCAAAGCGGGCGCTCATGGCGAGCTTTGCGGGATGATGGCGATCCGCGCTCGGCTTGACGCAGATGGGATGAGCCATAAACGCCGCGTCCTTGTCCCCGAAAGCGCTCATGGCACCAATCCCGCCACCGCTGTACAATGTGGGTTCATCTGCGATGAAATCCCGGCCAATGATAAGGGCCGTGTGGATATGGATGTGCTTCGAGACAAACTTGATGGTCTTGGCAAAGATAGCGACATTGCGGGTATCATGTTGACCAATCCCAATACCTGCGGATTGTTTGAAAATGATATCATCGAAATAGCTGAGCTCATCCATAAAGCCGGCGGTTATTTTTATTGCGATGGCGCGAATTTTAACGCCCTCGTTGGCCGCGTTCGCCCGGGCGATCTTGGTGTCGATGCGATGCACATTAATCTCCATAAGACATTTAGCACACCGCATGGCGGCGGCGGTCCAGGCTCTGGCCCAACAGTTCTTTCGGACGCTCTCAAAGATCATGCCCCTGTGCCCTATGTAATTAAAACCAAGGATGGTTTTGATTTGGTCGAGCATGCGAATGACGCTAGCTTTGGCCGCATGTGCGCCTTTCATGGCCAAATGGGCATGTATAGCCGCGCGCTTACTTATATGATGAGCCACGGTTCGGACGGCCTTAAACAAGCCACCGAAGATGCCGTGCTGAATGCCAATTATGTTCAGGCTTCGCTATCTGATGTTATGACGCCAGCCTTTGGCGGCACCTGTATGCATGAAGCATTATTTGATGATCGTTTCCTCAAAGATACGGGCGTTGAAACCCTGGATTTTGCCAAGGCGATGATTGATGAAGGCTATCACCCCATGACCATGTATTTCCCTTTGGTTGTGCATGGGGCTATGCTGATTGAACCCACAGAGTCAGAGAGCAAGCAGGAGCTTGACCGCTTTATTCGCTCTATGAGGCACCTTGCGCAGCGTGCTAAATCTAGCGACGTAGACAGCTTTAAACAAGCCCCTGTCTATGCCCCCAAGCGCCGTCTTGATGAAACCCAAGCCGCCCGAAAACCTGTGCTACGCTGGAGCCCGCCAAGCGAAACAGCCGAGGTCGCGGAATAAAAAAGCCGCCCATAAGGACGGCTAAATAATTTTGAAATCCAAAAGTGTTTACCCTAACACTTTGCCCATTTGCGCAATGCCGTCTTTGATGAGGTTTGCGTGTTGCGCGGATTTCATATCTTTTCGCAAGATGGCTTCGGCCGCTTCTAGAGAGACATCCGCCGCGCGGGCGCGAACTTCATTGAGCGCTTGTGTTTCCGCGGACTTAATCTTGGCTTCTGCCATAGCCGTTCTACGCTCAAGCCGGTCAGCCATGTCTTTACGGGCATTGACGGCCATAACTTCTGCGTCATGGCGAGCCTGCTTTACAATGTCTTCAGCAAGGTCTTCGGCTCCTTTTTGCTTGCGCTTATAGGAGGCGAGTAGGGCTTGCGCTTCTTCACGTAGACGTCTTGCTTCGGCGAGCTCTTCACTAATTTTAGTCGACCGTTCATCCAAAGCTTTACCGATAGCTTTGTGAACGCCTTTAAACACCAAAAACCCAAGGAATGTCAGAACACAAATCGCGACCCAAAATGTTGGATCGGCATAAAGCGGTGTTCCGGCGGCAGCTGCGTGAATAAGGATAGCTTGAAGCGACATGATTTATCCTTTCACACTTGAGATAGCCGTTTTTACGCGGCTCGCCGTGGATTTAACACCAGCAAGTTTTTCAATGATATCACCGACTGTATTGGCCGCAACATCATCGATTTTACCAAGAGCCGCTGTCTTGATTGTACGAATACGCTCATCTGCTTCGATCTGCTTACGGGCAAATTGCTCGTCCGCGACTTCCGCCTCCGCCGTCAACTCTTCATCAACAGACTTACGCGTTGTCTCGGCTATATTATGCGCCTTGGCTTTGGCATCCGCCAAAGCGCGCTCATAGTCAGCTTGGGCTTGCGTGGCTTGTTGCTGCATCCGCGAGGCTTCGTCTAAATCATCCGCTATCCGGTCGCCTCGATCTGTGAGGCCTTGTCCAATTTTAGGCAGGATAAATTTTGAGAGAATGAAATACATAATCCCAAAGGTCAGGAAGAGCCAGAAAATCTGACCCACCCATGTTTCAATGGCAAATTGCGGCATTCCGCCAGAGGCAGCTTCCGCAGCATGTGATTTTTCTGCAGCCATTATGACTCTCCTAAAAGACGTTAGCCTATAAGATATTTAAGCCTAGGATCCGAACAGGATAATCATCGCCAAAACGAAACCGAACAAGCCAGTCGCTTCGCAAAGGGCAAAGCCTAAAAGAAGGTTTGTGCGCTGTGAGGCGGCGGCTGATGGGTTACGAAGGGCGCCAGAAAGGTAGCTCCCAAAGATGTTACCAATACCAAGACCGGCTCCGATCAGGGCCATACCTGCAAGGCCGGCTCCGATATATTTTGCTGCTTCTGCTTCCATGATGGTTCTCCTAGAATAATGGAATAAGATTAGTGATCAACGTGATAAACGTCATTGAGGTAAACACAGGTCAGGATCGCAAACACAAACGCTTGCAGACCCGCGACGAGGAATTCGAGGGCGACAATCGCCGCTGTCCCCAAGATCGGGACAATCGCGGCAAAGATTTTCCAGCTTCCGCTACCCATGAGATAGGCGATGAAGATGGCGAATATTTTGAGCATAACGTGTCCCGCCGTCATATTGGCGAAGAGACGCACGGCTAGCGTTATCGGGCGAGATAAAAACGAGATGATCTCGATTGGAATAATCAACAGGTACATCGGTAAGGGCAGACCCGCAGGCGCGAAGATTTTAAACCATTTCAAGCCGTTTTTCCAAATGCCCGCGACAACCACCAAGCCAATTGTAAATAAGGCCAGAGCCGCAGAGACCGCCAAATGCGATGTTGATGTAAAGGCATAAGGGTTCATGCCAAATAAATTGGCGAAGAGGATAAAGAAGAAAATTGCAAAAATGAACGGGAAGAACTTAACGGCTTCGGGGCCCGTCGTGTCTTTGAGCATATTGGCGATAAATTCGTGGGACATCTCGCCGAGCGATTGCATACGTCCCGGGATAAGTTTGCCTTTGGCGGTGAGGGCGAAGAACACCACGACGCCAAGCGCCGTTAGGGCCATCCATAAGGATGAATTGGTGAATGAAATATCATGTCCTGCAATGGCAGGCAGGTCGAAGATCTTTTTGATCTCAAACTGTTGCATGGGGTCGTTTGCCACGGCCCTCTCCTTCAATCATCTTCGTCGTCGTCAGTGATGTCTTCACCGATGGGAATGTGTGCTGATGCTGCGTCCATTTTTGCCGCAACTCGCAATACACCTCTTATTCCCGTCGCAAATCCAAATCCAAGACCGACAATCAATAACCAAGGCTGTGTATTAAAAAGCTTGTCCAGACCAAAGCCTAGACCTGCGCCAACTAAAACAGCCACTACTAATTCTGTACTCAGTCGCCATGCCATTCCCAAGAGAGAGCCATCCGTCTTTTGATCCGTATCTGATTTGGTGTGGCGGGCTTGGGCTTTATCTAAGCGGGCCTCTAATGCCTTCAAATCATTAGGTTTTTCAGAAGAATTTGGCTTTCCGTTGTTATCAGACATATTACCGACTCTCTTTCAAAGAATCCCAACATAGAACCCTCTAAAAGCGGGCGGAACCTAGCCAGATGGGGGGGCGAAGTCAACTTCTGAGACTAAGTGTTAAGCCTTTGAAAAATATATGAATTTCAGGATTTTGTCCATGTGCGACAATCTGTGCTTATTTTCGGGTCACTTTCGTCTGAATAGGCTTTAAAATTTCCGTCCTATAAAGCGTGTGCGTATTTGGACGACGTTCATATCCTACTTATAGGGATAGGAGCTTGTCCTAATCCCTTTATCCCAATTTTCGTACCATTCTTCTCGTCTTTGATGAAGGTCCTCTTGTGCCTGTTTTTCGGCCAGCTCTTTGGCTTCTCGTTTCTCTTCGGCGATGCGCTACTCTTCACGATAAAGCTGTCGAGCTAGCCTCTTGCTGTTGTCTTCTGCGATTTTCTTGGCATGGTCCTCTTCCATTCTCGCCAATTTGAACTGTTCCATGGCTAGACGTGTTTTGGCCAGGGCATCTCTGGCTTCAGACCTTGCACGTTTGTTAGATTTTAAAGAAGCATGAATTCTAGGCATAAGGATCTTTCGAATGGGGTTAAATAAAATTTGGACAAAAGGGTGCGTGCGCCAACCCCGCATTTAAAAATGGGGCCAGATCATTTATGCGCGCCGGGTTGGCCGGCGGCGGCGCGCCACCAAAAAGGACAGCCCGCGTGGCGGCACTCCGATGGAATACCAAAATAATAAGTTTGTTTTACGCAGAACCAACCACGCGGCGATGCTTTTCTATGGCGGCCTCATTACCCTCCCTCTAGTCACATCAGTTTATGCCAAAGGCATAAACTGATGTGAGAGGTCAAGCTCACACCATAGAGACCCGGCTCAGGCTTGGCGTTACCCAAACTGCTCAATCTCATCGTCCCCAAATCCAGTAAGTAACGTACTCTTACCTATCCTAGTGCAATTGCTGAAAGCAAATGCACGATTTGGAAAACTATATGTCTGTCTCCACACCAAGATAAACACCAAACCAAGACCGAAGAGCAAAGCTCGTCAGCTGATGGCAGGACGCATATCCCGTGTTTCAACATTTATGAACATAAGGGCGTCTGAGTTATTGAGGATTAAGTTTTTTGATTTTTTTAAATGAGGATTAATGTCTTACTTGAGGCGATTTTAAGCCGCTCGGAATTATAAATAATAGGCTATACAAGTCTTAGAGTAGAAAGCATGGGGTAAAATTACTTACTTAAATGGGCATAAATATCATAAATATCTTGATCTGATGAATTTAGTATTTTTTCATGAACTAGTATGAGAAGCTCACATATATCTTTTTGTGCCGAAGCATCATTTTCAGGCGGATCTAAATTTTCTACTCCCAAATCCGACATCGAACTCTGAACAAAATTGGTAAACAATTTAGAGCCATTTTCACTATCTAGAACTATATTATCTGGCCTATTTGGGTTTTCAATTAAGGCCACCATTATATCTTTTTCTTGTTTTTTATAATCTACGGGAAGTAATTCTGACAAGTTTTGAAAAGGTCGTGCATGTACCCTTTGCACACAAACTTTAGGTGCTTTGTCTTTAAGGATATTGAATAGCCAGATAGTTAACTCTGTCTCCTTGCGAAGCTCATTCAAATTAGCATTCTTTCTTTTGGCGGCAAGTATTTCATCAATAGCAATGCGTGTATCTTGTAATGAAGCTGCCGATAAATCGCCTTTTCTGGCGAGACGGTCTAATGGTTTAAGAACCTTTTTATATGCTTGCGGGTCGTGTTTTTGTAACGACTGATAAAAAACTGCACTCTCACCAAAGTCTGACGTTCCCATTGGTACGATACGGGGCAGATACATATTACGGTAAAGTAAAGGTAATATGGTAAGTCCTGCTACGATAAAAATACTATTGTAAAGTCTTGGTTTCTCAGCTTCAGATGTGTGTAATCTGTTTAATAGACTTGCTATTAGACTCCCAATACCTGCTCCGAGCCCTGTATAAATAATGAGTGAAATATCCATGTTTATCCAAGTTACATGTTTTAATACCTAAGGCCATAAATTTTGTTCAAAAGGCTTATTCGAAAAACTATGATCTTTTATCTCAGTGTCTGATTTTGGGGTGCGGTTTCAACTGGTCGTCGCAACACTTTAGTTATTTAC
>CAYYMI010000076.1:0-10044 GCA_964472905.1 uncultured Hellea sp.
GCATAGGCACGCTGGGATCTTTTTCAGACGGTTTAAGGATACAGGCATTGCCCGTCGCAATCGCCATGCCGAACATCCACATCGGTATCATTGCGGGGAAATTAAACGGCGTGATACCCGCAACAACGCCCAATGGCTTACGCATGGAATAGACATCAATCTCAGGACCCGCGCCGTATGTGTGTTCGCCCTTTTGACCATGCGGCACGCCGCACGCAAATTCGATAACGTCAATCCCGCGAATAACATCACCGCGGCTATCCGCCAGAACCTTACCATGCTCAGATGACAATAACGCCGCAAGCTCATCCATATGTGCTTCGACCTTTTGCTTATAAGCAAACATAATACGCGAGCGTTTTTGCGGATTGACCTTCATCCACGCAATTTGCGCCTTAGCGGCTGAGACTACAGCCGCGTCCAGCTCACCGGGCGTGGCCATATTAACCTGCGCTTGAACTTCACCCGTATTGGGATTGAATATATCTTTGGTTCGACCCGACGTGCCCGGAGTCAATGTCCCGTCTATAAAATGGCCAATCTGTTTCATAACATGTTCCTATTTTGCGAGCTTTATAGATAAACCTTGCGCCAAATTCAGCCTAAAAATGCGAATTACTACGTTTTATCGGATACAGGATGAGTGAAAATAAAATGCTCAAAGATAGGATTTTCCAAACGCTGCTTAAATTCAGCCGATGAGCCGGGCCAATTATTGGTGACTCGATCCCCGTCTTTATACCAACTGGCTTCAATTTTAGTCCAAGCCAGATTTGAGAGCCGGTCTTGGGCTTCTATGTTAAATGCCGTCTCAGCCTCAACTTTAACCTCGGCGATGCCTTCACCCGTTGTCTCAATAAGCTTAAGAATATGCCCCACCTGAGCTTCAAGTTTATAGACGATCGAGGTATGTCCTGTATTCGTATTCGGTCCGTAGAGCATAAACATATTAGGAAATCCGTGCGTCGTTACCCCAAGATAAGCATAAGCTCCTTCTTTCCAATGCTGTTTCAAGCTTTTACCCTTAGCGCCGATCACATCAATTTCTTTTAGGAACGGGTTTGTGTAAAAACCTGTCGCATAAACGAGAACATCATGAGAATGTTTCGTACCCGTAGCTGTTGTAATGCCATCTTTTTGAATTTCGGCAATGCCGTCTGTTTCCAGCGTAACATTATCGCGGGCAATGGCCGGATAATAACTATCCGAAAACAAGATACGCTTGGCCCCTATTGGGTAATCCGGCGTCAGCTTGGTTTGTAAATCAGGGGTTTTGATGTATGTTTTCATCTCTTTCATAACCGCCGCACGTGCGAGTTTACTGCGAATTTTTGCCCCTTTTATAATCGGCCAAATCACATATTCACCCTGCATCCAAAGACTTTTGCGGTATAGCTTAGCCAATGATGGAATATATTTGGCAATCCATTTTTCAAAACGTGTATAGGGGCGATCACCCTTATTAATAATCCAATTAGGCGAACGTTGATAAACCGTAAGATGTTTTGCTAGCTTAGCGACTTCGGGAATTAATTGCGCAGCGCTCGCACCAACACCAATAACCCCAATATTTTTGCCCATCAGATCAACGGAGTGGTCCCATTTCGCAGAATGAAAACTCGGACCTTTAAAACTATCTTTGTCTTTAAAATTTGGGATGGACGGCACATGAAGCTGCCCAATGGCACTCACAAAGAACTGACACTCATAGCTCTCACCCAAGGCCGTTTTCACGGACCAGCGGCCATCTTTATAGACCGCCCGCGTAACTGTAGTGCCAAATTTTACATGCCTTAATAAATCACGATCTTTGGCAAAGTCCTGTAAATATTTCAGGATTTGCGGCTGCTTGGCCCATTTGAAATCCCATGTCGGGTTAGGCGCAAAACTATAGGAATAAAGCGCGGACGGAATATCACATTCCGCGCCGGGATAAGTGTTTTCCCGCCACGTCCCGCCAACACCATCAGCTTTTTCAAGGATAATGAAATCTGCCTCGCCTTGCTCTCGCAATTTTGCGGCCAGACATAATCCGCCAAACCCGGTTCCGACTATAAGTATTTTTACCATGACCCATTGTCCAAGACTAGCCTGTAAAGGTCAACAAAATTGACTCAATTTAGTTTGAGCTTACCTGAAAATCAAAGCACCCATCTCCGCGCCTGTCTGACGTTCCATTGATATTAAAAAAATCATACGTCTCAGCAACGTATCGGCCAGAATTCAAAATACCCGTATAGGCTTCACGCCCTTGCATGGAGGATGCCGCTTCAGCGATTATTTCGCCAGCCTGCCAAAGGTTGAAATCAGGATCTCTCTCATCACCGCCTGAAATTAAAGACATCGAGACGACATAATTTCCTTGTTGAGGGACATCAAAAAAAACCAACTCGCGGTTTCCAAGACGGTTAAAATTCCCCGCATCATCTACTGAACAAACCTGCACGGCCTCTCCGTCCACAATAGCCTCTTTATAAACGGGCAGAGCAGATTCAATAGACCCATTATTATTCTCTCCCGCGCCCAAAGCATTACTCGCCGTAATTGACTGGCCCGCCAATAGAGCATTGTAATCTACTAAACTTATATTGCTGTGATTTAACAGCGATTCCGAAAAGGAAAATATAGTTACAAAAGCGTTCGACTGCCGGAAATTCATATCCGTGAGCGCGTTATAAATCGGAGCAAATCCAACCGTTATGCGGTCATCGCCATCACTGGACGCATCAAAAACATCGTAAATGATCGATGTCACAGAGGCCTCATTAAACCATCCTTTATTGCGTCGATCTAAATTTTCGAGATCAATTTTCAAGCCGCTATTTTGAGCCGCGCCTAAGCTATCCTTATACTCAGGATCACCTGTTACGATGGCCGCAAAAGCATTACTCCAACCTTCCGAAAAAGCTAAACGCGGATCAAGTTTTGCGCTCAAGCTATGAAGACCTGCCATGGAATCTAGACGGGATAGGTTTTCCTCGAAATAATGGCCCCACTCATGAACAATGACATGGGGATCATATTCATCCGTATCCCGCCCCGCTTCTCCGAGAAGATAGATAACATTTTCATCTCTAAAAAAGCCTGATGTACCAATATGACCTTGGCCTCTATCACCCACAACAGCGCGGTTATTAGAACTCCAGCGAATTTCTAACTCCGGGAACCGGGCCTGAGGATCAACAGCGTCCACGGTTTTAATAGACTCGTAAACCGAGTTTAAGATCGCGAATGGCGCCGCGGCTCTCTCAGAACTATAACTTGCGCCTCCCCATCCTGATGGAGCGTTTAAATTTCTGATTTGAGAACTTGACGTACCCGAAGATTGCAAGCTTCCGGCCATAACATAAAGCGCGTTACCCGATGTATTATCCGTCACTTTTACATCCCAATCTCGGCCTGCCGGAGACCTCAATTGTGCTGAAACTTGAACTTTGACCTCAATTGAAGGCTGCACTGCGAAGGTATAGTCACCGTTTTGATCTGTAAGTGTCTGCCCAATAATTTCATTACGCGCATTGATGAGGTCAACCGTTAGGCCACGCGCCGGCGCTTGAATGGTGGACGCATAATCAAGACCAAAGTTTTGATCTTTATGCGGGACATTATCGAAAGTGATTTTTCCGCTTAACCTGACTTCGGACACCGTTACATTTGTCGTCGGCATGGATGCATTGGCAGATAACACAGGAGGGGGAGGAGTCACAGAAGAGCTGCCGCCTCCACCACAAGCAGCCATCATAAAAGCCGTTAACACTAGATAAAATAAAGGGGTGACTTTCATTATACGCTCCGCTCAATGAGCGAAACGGAGCAATTAATGTGCCATTAACTATATCCGAATGGGTTCATGGTTAATTGCAAAAGAATCTGTCCATCCCCTGAAAACGGAGCCATCTTTTAGTTATTACTTTTGATGGAAAGGACAGTTATAATGGCAATAAAGAGATTTTCAGATAGAGCTGTACCAATTGGTGGCTTTAGGCAAACAAATCGCCACACACTTTAAAAACTATCTCAAGCATCTGTAGTTTGAAACCCTCAATGAGCCACAGAAAAACCTCGAAGGAAAGATTATGCAGGCGGCTCAACTTGCCGCAGTTTTAGCAGTCTTACGTTGATAGAGTTGAGACCAACAGATTTGAGCATGGGTTTGGACCCAGCTCAAATCTCAAAAATCAGTCACTAAAATTTTCCAACAAGATTAATGAAGAAACCATCACTATCAGAACTGAAATCTCTTAAATCATCAGAAAATTTAGAGAAATTGTAACCTGCTCCAATCTTGGCATTAGGACCAACGTGACGATAAATTCCAAGCAAAGCCCCGAACTGCTTATCATCAGCTAAACTCGAGGATAACACTCGCCCTTCAGCTAATAGATCCCATTTTTTCACGACATGATAATCAAGGCGTATGATTCCGATATGGGCATCACTATTGACAAAATCATCTGATGTTCGCGACAAAGCGACTTCACCTGAACGGAACCCGTACTTACCCCCAATTGAAAATTTCTGCGTGACATCATATATTGCATCAACGCTAAATATTTGACTCTTCTGACGTGCGAGGGCTTGCTGCCCACCAGAGGAAAATTGTTGCGCCGGCGATAAATCCTCAAAATATGTATATTTGAGCAAACCATTCAAACGGTCATTATTCACTGGGCGATAAGCAGCTCCGACCACACCCTCTATGAAATCAGCATCTAAGAAACCAGATTGATCACTTTCAGAGATTGCAAAATTAAATCGGCCTAACATTTCCCAATTTTCATCAGCATCGAATGATGCCGTATTGCGCATAAGCCAAGTTGTTCGATCCCGCTCGGTTCCGGCTTGAACGCCATCTTCAAATCGAGCTTCTAAGTTAGAGGATAAGCGTAAATCTTCCGTTGCACGGCCCACAGAAAGCGAGAAGGCTGTCCGATCAAAACTTCCATTGAAATCATCATCAATCTGGCCATTTTCGACATTGGCACCGAAACTCCAAACTTCGGATGGATTAAAAGTTAGACCATAAACATGAGTCAATGATGTTTGACTCTGACCATATCCAAATCGTTCTTCTCCATAAACGCTCAAACTATCGTTGAAACGTGTCTTAGCCCCAAAGGTAAGAACACCGTTACTTGCCAAAGACTGCGTTTGTGTTGCAAACCCTGTATCCGTACGATCTGCCGATAAGGCATATCCCAGATAGTATTCAGAATTATCGCTGCGTTTAAATGTGGCTTGTGCATTCGCGCCCAAACCACCATCACCTTCAGATACTTCGCCAATGAATGACAAGCGATCATTAAGGTCAAATTGGCCACCAATACCAAACCGGTTATTCCGACTTCGGCTCTGGTCTCGATCAATAGTCGCTTGACCAAAAGCATAAACAGATGCGCTTTCATTCGCTTTATAATCGATCTGACTCGATACATCCGTACGAGATCCATCTAAAGGAAGATTAACCCCAGTCGCAATAGTTTCCTGATCATCATGACGAACACCAGCAGACACTGTGAATTTTTCATTGATGTCATGCGCAATATCCGCATATGCCGCCCGTGTATCCCCGCGACGCAAAGAGTTTAACTCATCAAATTGAGCATTAAATCGAGTAGAATTAGAGACCTCAACAGATCCTCCAATACCCCAACGATCAATGTCGCCAGCAATTTGACGGTTAGCACCAGAAAATCCGTCATCTTGATGGTCATAATACCCTCTAAGTTGCCCGATAAGACCTGATACATCCGAAAGATCAATGGCACCTTCAACGCGGTACGCATCTGCCTTTACATTTCGCTGCCCCTGAGGGGCAACATTTTCAAATGTAAATCCACCATCAAAAGAATTTGACTGCCCAAAAGCAGGCCCATCCGTTTGAGCGATTTCAGCCTTAAGATATGTTCCGGCTGTATGACGTAATAAAGCATCCACTCCAATCAAGTTTTGATCTGCAGATCCTGTTTTTTCATTTTGCGCTGTCGCGCCTAAACGCAAAGTATCACCCAACCAATGCGTTGCACGTCCACCGACCGTATATCCGCCGACATCGGACAATGTCGGTGTATATTCATAACGAACAACCAAGAAAACGTCATTTCCGGATAAGGCACCATCACGGACAACTTGATTGTCTCGTGTCGTGGATTGAAGAGGGTCGCTCAAAAGAATACGACCTTGGATATAATCCACATCATAATCTTCTTGCGGACGTAAATTACGTGTCTCAAGTACTAACCCTGAAACTTTATCCCGAACTTCAACACGAATGCGTTCAGATCCAATGGATATATCTTGGCGTTCCAAGAAATAAACCGATCCACTCGTCCCGCGATATTCTTCGCGCGCCGGAATAGTTCCGGGGTCAGCTGCAAAAGCGGTAAGTTGTGTCCTACGCTCACCAAAAGAGGTCGTATTTTGACTATTATAGTCTGCAATACCGCCATAGAGACCACGGTCAAGATGCGCGAATTCAGTTCCCGTGATTTGCGTGGCGAAATTACCCCACATTACATGACTATCATCTTTCTCAATACGTAAGAAGAAACGTCCTTGTGTCGGTGCATCTTCGACTAAGGTACTGTCATCGCCATAGACGGGGTAGAACCGATCAGAATCTAAACGCCGTAACAATTGACGCGGGTCTTTATCGTCTAAATTACTGAATATATCAGAAAGCCGGTCTTCACCTGTATCAATCGCGCCCGTCACAAGATAATCACCTTTTACGCGCCCTTTAATATAGGCAGCACCTCTACCGTTTAGATAAACATCGTCGAAATCTTCGTCACTTGACGCCAAGAAATCTGCAGGACCGCTATTGTTCTGGTTTCCTAATGTCAGATCTCCAATTGAAACATAAAAGAAATCAGTTCCGTCCAAGCGTATATCTCGATCATAAACGGTTCTTTGCCCATTTTCACTCACTGACACATCTACGCTATGCTCACCATAAGGCAAAATCTGTTGGACAGCGAACTTTCCGTAAGAATCTACTGGAACTGACTGTTCCAAGATTGAGACTTGTCCGTTTTGATCTACATTCTGTCCATAAACAGTGACGCTACCACCTTTGACTCGTATATTTCGAATGGCTGTGCGATCGATTCCATATCCAGAAAGTTTCTCTCCTGGCAGATTTGCGACAGATTCTGGTGCGGGTCCATCAACCAAAGACAGCAATTTGGCTTCTGTTTCATCAAACCGTCCTTCTTTGTCATAAACACGCAGAACATAGATGGTATCCTCTGGTAGTTCGCTATTCGCTGGCATTGTCGCCGTTCCGCCTATCACAGGTAAAATCAACAGATGCTTACCCCGAACAGACTGATCAACCGAAAAAATACGAACTTCCGCGCGTTCAATGAAAGCTCCATAATTCCAATAAGTTTGGAAAGAAACACTGTCTTGTCTGGAGACAACCACATCGCCTGTATTTGCGCTCACATTAAGCTGCGGAATAGCATTTATACCATCATATTTAATTTGAATTTGAGCATCCGAAAGCGCTTGATCTGTTCTGGCTGTCTCGTCATCATACCCCCATGTAAAAGCTGTTTTAGCGAAGGCTAGATTATTTCCTGTTATCGCAAATAATGCGATAGCTGAAACAGTTGAAAGGACTTTATATGTTTTTGTATAATAAGTCATGGCTTTACTCCTCCCCACCAGTCCAGGAGATATTTCGCTCCTCAGACCAAATCGTTTTACGGTCAATATTCAGGTCGTAATCGTTTCCATAGACGTCCCATAAATCTTGAATTTGTGCACTTAGTTCATCAATACGGTCTTCACGCCCTGTCGCTGAAGCCATGTACGTCAGACGCAATGTCGACTCTTCATTCTTCAAGGCCTCAATTATTTTCCCAAGCTGGCCTGCAAATTCTGGTTTCAACGTCGTTGTACCAGGCTCAAAGGCCGCATCTGTTACGTCTAGAGTGACGATATTCTCCAAGGCTGTTCCGAAATTAGCTTTCGACAACTTACCTCTGGTAAGGCGCACAACGCGTGGATTTTCAGATGTCAGGTGATATCCGGTTGGCAATGTTCTCTCGTCAACTTTAAGAATAAAGTTAGATCCGATTTGACCATTAGGAATAGCAGCACAGGCTATATGATACCGGCCATGTTGATCCGTAGTAACCAATAGGCCTTTGGCTGTTGCCAAGCGAACGCCTGCCATTCCCGGTTCGCCTTCATTCTGGTAACCGTCCTTGTTTTTGTCATCATAAACTTTACCAATGAGTTCCGAGCAGTCGAAGAGTGGATCAGGCGTGACCCGGACGACAGCTTCACCACGATTAGAAACTTCGGTACCGCTTGTGTCGCGGATAAAGGCTTGGTTGGTATAAGTACCTTCTCCTACACCAGCCCCGACGACTAACAACATTGTCCAGGTTTTTGTTTCATTGGGCGCAAAGTCGAAATCACTTAAGATAATTTCACGGCCTGAGACTTCCGGATCAACTTCTACATCGTTCAATAAAGAGCTGTCTTCGACAAATTTAAACCCAGGGGGTGTGAAGTCGATTATATCCAAATCAATACGCGGTAAATCTTCGGTGTTGGTGACGGTAATTGTGTAAGGAACAATATCGCCAAAGTTCACGTCTCTACGCGGTGTTGATTTAACAACGTCTATCGGACTACGCACCAAAGTAATCGGGTCCAGCGGAATGTGATTATTAACTACATCACGAGACCCTTGCCCCAATGTAAACCCAAAGTAATGCGTTGTATCTTCACCAATTTGAGGCGCGCCATCTCGAGGCACGACGCGAAGTGGCCCATTTCCTGCATCAGTAGAGAGGAAACCTGGCTGAGCGCCAATAATAGTGGAGTTTGTATCTAAATGAGACGCGGGAGCATCAAAAATGATACTATAATCCGTTTGTCCAAACGGACAAGCAGCATCAGCCCCTGCTACGATGTCAAATCGATACATACCGTTCGTATCGGTCGTCTGATCTTGTTGTGATGGATCAATGAAACATAGAGGAGGAAGAGGCTGGCCATTACTATCAACCATAGTCATAACAACGCCTGCAACGGGTTCCCGTGTGATTGAGTCATAAACCACACCCGAAGGATCAATTGGCAAGTTGACAATAACTTGTAATTCACCCGAAGGTAATTTTGTATTGGCGTTCGGATCTATATCTGATGTCGCATAAACCGCGCCATTATCAGGGTTGACAAAATATACAGATACTTCACCAAATGGAAATTCAGTTTCATAATAGCCGTTTTCGTCAGTAACGACTGACGCAACCACGTCACCTCTGTTATCTCTAACTTCGACAACCCAGCCGGAAAATACGTCTTCATTTATATCTGGTTGACCGTTGCTATTAACGTCCGTGAAAACAACACCGCTCAACGTGGCAATTGGAGGGTCAATAACAATTGTTATTGTCGATGTTGTACAATTTGTAGGATTAAGTATCTCGCAAATTTGATACTCGATAATATATTCGCCGTCCTGCGTTTCAGGCGCTACGTCTACTGACCCATCAGGGTTAAGCGTAATACCATCTGGCAGTGTAAAGCCTGGAGCAACAGATACCGTCACTGTATTATCTGTCGCTGGCACACCATTTAACGTATCGCCATCTAGAACATTCGCGACATTATCGCCTCCTGCTATACTCTCAATTCCTGAAACAGTATTAGCGTTAGCCGCGATCGCAGGCGCTCCAACCGTAACCGTCTCGCTAACCGTCGCGCAATTGCTCGGGTTCAGCTCTTCACAGATCGTATATTCAACCGTGTAAGCCCCCGCTGGCGTATTCGCCGCAACCGTGATCAGACCCGTCGCAGGGTCAAGGCTAACTGCCGTGCTCGCACTCCCATCAGGGCCCGTAATCGCCCCAACCGTGATATCAACCGTCGCCAAGCTCGCCGCCATGCCGTTCAGCTCATCAGACGCAAGAACAGAACTCGTCGTCCCCCCATCCGTCCCGTTAACAGACCCGAAGCTCTCTGGATTAGCCGCGATCGCAGGCGCTCCAACCGTAACCGTCTCGCTAACCGTCGCGCAAT
>CAYYMI010000077.1:0-9898 GCA_964472905.1 uncultured Hellea sp.
TTGACATGCGCTGGCGAAATGCTGCCGGACTTCCGAAATAATATTAGCTTACACGTAAGCCGCAAAGATAAATGGGGTATGCCAGTTCCTATTATTGACGCGAAATTACGCGAAAATGAATTAAAACTTATGGGACAGGCCGCCAAAGATACTAAAGCTATGCTTGAAGCGGTAGGTGTTCAAAATATAAATGTCCAAACGCCTGAAGAGGCTGCTAATATTGTCGTAGGTGATGGTATTCATGAAATGGGCACAGCGCGTATGGGCCGCGACCCAAAGACGTCAGTCCTAAATGAATTTAACCAAAGCTGGGATATCCCAAATTTATTTATTTCAGATGGCTCTTTCATGACATCTTCGGGATGCCAAAACCCGTCTCTTACTTATATGGCATTTTCTGCACGGGCGGCTCATCATGCAGCCGACTTATTAGAGCAGGGTGTGTTATAATGTTTTCAAGACGATCATTTTTGGCGGTATCAACGAGCGCTACTCTGTTGGGTGCGGGCTGTAAAAATGCGGCAGAGGGTGTGAGTGCGGCGAGTGGCAAAATTAGTAAGGTCGGTATCCAGACTTACACATTGCGCAAAATGTTTGCGCAAGACCCAATGGCTACATTCAAAATGATCAAAGAGGCCGGATATGATTACGTTGAGCTCAACGGCCGTAATTTCCAGCAAGTACCTGTCGGCAAACTCAAAGCTATGCTTGATGAAGTCGGTTTGACAGCCCCTGCAACGCATATCTCTTTGGATATGCTTAAGGGCGATATGTCTGAATTGATGCAAGTTTCAAAAACGCTTGGTATAGAATATTTGACTGTGCCTTATATAGCTGATGATGCGCGAAGTCTTGAAAACTGGAAATCTCATGCCAACCTCATGAATGAAGCGGGTGAAAAGCTAAGAGATAATGGTTTTAAGCTAGCTTATCATAACCATCAATTTGAATTTGATGATTTGGGTGGCGGCACAACGGCTATGGATATACTGATGAATGATACGGTGCCAGAAAATCTATGGTTTCAGCTTGATATGTTTTGGGCCAATCTTGTTGATATTGATATTCCCGCTTTATTTAAACAATATTCTGGCCGTTTTAAACTCTGTCACATTAAAGATATGAAGGCCAATAAGGCTGACTTTCAAGATGCAGAGTATGAGGATATTACGACAAACCTTATGGTTGATGTCGGTGAGGGAATTATAGATTTTGAAAGCTATTTCGCGCTTAATAATGTTTCAGGTATGGAGTATTTCATTGCTGAGCATGATAACCCTAAAAAGCCTTACGCTCAGGCCATTACGACGAGTCTGAATACGATTAAGGCTATGCGGTTTTAATTTACTTTTGCCGCGTTGAGCCCCTAATAATCAATTCATAGTCCATCAGCTCTGTCTGCGGTTTCTTACTGACATGATTTCCTAGTTGGGACACAAGAATTTCCACCGCGCGTGTGCCAAACTCTATTCGAGGTTGGCGCGTTGTTGTGAGAGGTGGCCAAATCTTCTCTGCCATTTCAGAATCATCAAAGCCCATAATGGAAATATCTTCGGGTATGCGCATATTGTTTTTATGTGCGGCGACAACCACGCCTGCCGCCATGTCGTCATTAGCCGCAAATACAGCGGTTGGTTTGTTCTCCATATTCATAATTTTTTCGCCTGCTTGCATACCGCTTGCGAAATCAAAGCTGCCTGGAAACACTAGGGTCTCATCAAATACAATGCCTGCTGTTTCCAGAGCTTGTTGATAGCCTTTAAAGCGCTCATGTGTGGCATATTGATCTTCTAGACCGCGAATAAAGGCAATGCGCTTGTGCCCTGTGTCGATCAAATATTGCGTCGCGTCCAGAGCCGCGCGGCGGTCATCAATTTTAACTGTAATGTTTTCATCATTGAGATCATTCGGTCCTATGCGAATGATAGGGATATTTAAGTTATTAAAATGAAGATTGACGCTTTCTAAGTTTGCATAAGGAGGGACTAAGATAGTGCCGTCAGGTCTTTTTTGCATGACAAAATCAGTACACCAATCTTTTAGTTTATTCGCGTCTTCAGCTATTTTTGGATCCAATGTTGTCCAGTGTAAATTATACCCAAGTTCTTGGCTGGCTATCAATGCCCCCGATTGAATGGCGTTAATGAAGTTACTTCTTACGCTGTGCGCAATCAGGTGGAGTGTGTATGTTCTGCGGCTGCGCAAATTGCGAGCAGAAGCACTGGGCACATAGTCTAACTCTCTGACGGATTCCATAACCCGTTGACGGAGTTTGTCTTGAACATGGGGCTCATTGTTCAGGACACGTGACACAGTTTTGACTGAAACATTAGCATGTTTAGCAACATCAACCATTTTAACCATCGTCAAACTCCTTGTTTTCAAGTTGGGTTAATATTTTAGAATGCTCGGCTCGCCCCAGTGGTAACACTAGAATGGGGATGATGGTTAAGCATAGGAAAAAAGCAGGGCAGATTGCTAGAAAGATCGTGATTTTTTCACTATTGGCCATAAAGTTTGTGTTTTCGGCAATTCCAAACGTTGACAGCATAAAGCCAACTAACAAGCCCATAAATCCACCTGATAATTTTTGAGTCACTAAAACGGATCCAAAGACACCCGCTTCGGAGCGGTACCCGCTTTGCATTTGTCCGTACTCCACACAATCAGGAATAAAAGCCCAAAAGATAATAGCATAAGCCCCGCCACACGCTCCGAGGAGCGTAATTTGTACAGGGATTCCAAAAAAGGACGTCGTCGAAAATAGAAATAGGTGAAGAGCGGTCAGAACATAAATGACTGTGACGGCTAGCCAAATTTTCTTTCGTCCGAATTGGTGAATCATGTAGGTCCAAACTGGAACAAGTATCAGAGTGGCTATAGCATAGCTTGTTAGAACGACTTCTTTAGAAGCGAGTAAGTTCTGATTGGCATCAATATAAAATACCAGAGATAAGCCGAGGCATGTTCCTGCGGCTGTGTTGAATAGAATGACAATAAGTAGAATTTGTAGGGCACGGTTCGATCTTATATTCCGGTACATGCCTAGCCAAACTTTTTCATGCTGTACTGTTTTTTTGGGTAGAGGTTTTTCTTGAGTCAGAAAAAAGCAGACCAATATAGCTATTGTCGCCAGAGCGCTTCCGAGCGCCGCCGCATATTGGAAAGCTTCTTTTTCAGATCCTGTTACGGCTGTGAATTTGTCAACGAGGGGAGGTAAAAACATAGAGACCATTAATAGGCCTAAAAAGGCGCAGAACATGCGCGCGCCTGAAAAGTCAGATCTTTCAACACTGTCATAGCTCAGCCTTGAGGCCATCGTCGCATAGGGAATGGCAACAACCGTGTAGCTCGTGCGAAAAATAAGACATGTCATAATTAAGGTGGCGATTAAGAGCGGGCCTTCAAAAGGAGGGATCCAAAACAGGCCGATAAAAGCAAGTCCCAAAAATATACAGCCATAAAGCAAAAAGGGTCGATAGGTGCCAAAGCGTGTGTTCACACGTTCTGATAAAGAGGCCATGATTGGGTCAGATAAGGCATCCCATATCATGCCAATGAAAAATAGGATGCCTGCAATGGCAGGGTCAAGACCAACAACTGTTGTGTACCAATAGACAAGATAGAGCGATATGGTCTTCCAATAAATATTAAGACCAAAATCCCCAATGCCGTAGCCAAAAAGTTTTATGAGCTTTCTCAAATTCTTGCCTACTATCCCGTGACTCTACACAACAGCGTATAGGAGTAACGAGCCGAATAGACCAGTAATGGATATAATTGTCGTCATCACACTCCAACTCTTAATCGTCTCTTTTTCTGTGAGGTCAAATAGGCGGCTGACAAGCCAAAACCCTGAGTCGTTCACATGGGATAAGCCTGTTGCGCCCGCCGCAATAGATGTTGTTAATATGGCTAACTCCCATCCATTGAGTCCCAGGTTCGCAACAATCGGTGCCATAAGACCCGCAGCGGTAATCATAGCGACCGTGGCGCTCCCTTGAATGGCACGGATGAGAAGCGCCAGTAAAAATGCGAGCCATACAGGCGTTAAGCCCCAAGCCAATAAACCTTCAGCCATTTGTGCCCCAGCCCCAGTATCAACAAGCACTTGTTTGAAAGCCCCGCCAGCGCCCGTAACTAGAATAACGGCGGCTGTGGGTTCGAAAGCGTATTTGAGGGTGGTTTTAAACTTCGTTTTATCTTCTTCTGTTTTAAGCCCTAAGCTTAACCAACTTGCTATGCAGGCGATTATAAGCGCTGAAAAAGGATGCCCAATTATTGTTAGGCTGGTTAGCAGAGCGCCATCTGACAGGATTGCCTTGGCTATTGTACCCGCCATAATCAGAACTAATGGCAATAGCATCAAAGTAAGGGCTGTAGAGAAATTTGGGCGTGAGGTTTGCCAAGAGGGGGTATTCGGAGCGTTATTTGTCAAAGTTTCAGGAGATATTTCGCTGAGTAGATTGCCGACCAAGCGGCCTGACTTGTCTAGCCATATTGTCAATATGGGACCTGCAATGATTAGACAAACGATACTAAGCGGCAAGCCTATTAAAATGACTTGTCCTAGATTAGCTCCTAGTAACTCAGCAATAGCAATAGGCCCGGGCGTTGGGGGAATAAAAGCATGACCTATTGCGAGTCCCGCACACAAAGGTAGGCCAAAAAATAGAGGTTTCTTTTTTGCCTTTCGCGCGAGTTTCATGATGAAAGGCAGAAGAATAATCAGAGCGACATCAAAGAAAACGGGAATGGCCGCGATTAAGCCCATAAACCCAGTTGCAAATGAGCGGTGGGTGTCAGCCTTAATGCCATTCAGGCGAAGAGCTAGGGCTTCCAGGTAACCACTTTTTTCCATTATAGCCCCGAATAGAGCGCCAAGACCAATGACCGGAGCAATGAAGCCTAGTGTTCCGCCCATACCTTTTTGGACGGAGCTAAAAGCTGCATCGGGGCGCATGCCTGCAAAGAGCGCGGCAAGAATTGCGCAGCTCAATAGCGTTACAAAGGCATTGGTCCGCCATCGTAAAATAAAAATTAACAGCAGAATAAGCGAGAACACTGAGGCCCAAATCGCTTGATTTTGTATAATATTATCCATTTAGCTTTTTGGCCTATACATCTTATTACATGGAGTTTTGAGATATTCTATAGATGTTTGTCTTACGTTGTCAAACTCAAGCTGGACAATGGAAATCCCCTAGGAGATTATATATCACAGTTTCATGCCAATATTCATGCCGAGGGTTTTCATCATCGTATAGATAGCGCGCGTACGGTCTTTAAGATCTACTCCGCCCAGGATGCCTTTTGCGGTTTCATCAACATGTGCCATAGGGTCACCATTTTCCTGGAAGACAAAATGGGCAAACATATTTTTCCATGTTTTGGCTTGCTCTGGACTTAAATGCTGAAAGCACATCATAGCATGAAACATGGCGGCATGAGGGTTGTTCAACATAGCTTCTTGATCCGTCCACCAATAATTCACAAGCATGTTAAGCGGCGAGAGCGCCCGAATATGATGCCACCATCCATAAGGAATATATATGGCGTCTCCTGGTTTTAGTGTTGCCCTGCGAGCCGTCTTCAAGGTCTCCTCAAAACGTGGATGAGCTTCAAAGTCGGGGTTATCTAAAGACGCCAAACTGACCATGACGCCGCCGGGGGCGACTTCCAAGGGGCCTGGGTAAAGGCCAGCAAGTTGATTAGGCGGAAAAATAGTAACTTCACGCTCTCCCAACACAGCACAGGCGATATTTTCATTGGTATCAAAATGCGTTTGAACCGTTGTTTTTGTGCCAATCCAGACACGCGGCTGCGTTGTTTCTGGAACAAGGTCAAAGGGATGATCTGTGGTGAAGCTGGGTATATGGTCTTGGGCTGGAAGGGACTGTGCATATATGCCGTCCGTAGATGTTGATTGTAGTAAACGGTCTAACGCAGCACTCAAACTCTCTGGGACTTGTTGGTAGTTCTGACTTCTTAAGTCTGGGGCGTAATTAAACTTACCCTCAATGCCATCTTTGCCAATATATGTGGGTTGCAGCTTTTGAGTGTCGAGTGTCTTCAGATAGGTAAAAAGGCTTTCAGCATTTTCATGCTTTAGGGCAGGCCAATGACGAATGGCGCCGCGCAATATGACAGGCTCAGCCTTAGCGCGGATATCGCCCTTAAACTGCTCCGAGGTTACATTTTCAAGTTCTGCAATTGGAGCGGGGCGGAAGCTGTCTGACATTGTCTAATAGCCTTTCAGGAACATATTGACCGTTAACCGTCCTTGCGCGGGATCAGGCGATAAGGTCACATCTTGGGTGATTTGGCCAGAATGAAGCATATTGCCTCTATATATAATAAGTCGATCAGGCTTAGCCTCGATCATGCCAATCATTTCATAGCGTTTCGTATCGCCGCAAATATAAGCTTGAGGCGGAGGTCCATAAGCGTCTTCATCTTCGGCTAGTGCGTCTTGATAGGGTTTGTACCTCTCGGCCGTAATGGTTTCAAAACCTGTTCGCCTATGTCGATAAAAACCCGTTCCGCTATTTTCAGATCCTTTTAGGTAATGCATTATGGCGAGTATATTGGGATCTGTGTCATCAAAATGTGGAATGCGTTGGCCCGCACTTAACGTTTCAGGCGCGGCGGTCACCAGAGAGTAAGACGCATTTTCGCAGGCTACATGTTTCGAAAGCCCAAAGATTTCACTAAATATTTGAAACATCATCTTATCTCGAAGTTTGAGATAGTTCGGATTGGCTGGGGCGCGTAATCCGGGATAGGCCGCCTCTGCCATTTGATAATCTGCTTTTAGAGCGTCATTTATAATTAGATTCAGAGCGTTTGAAAAATTATCAATGATAACAACGGGTGCTTTTTCTAGCCCTAGAAAAAGTGTTGCTGCGCCGGCTATGTGATTTATATTCAAATGTGTTACCGTGATGATATGAGTGGAATTCTACCGCAGATTATAACGCGCAATGCTAATTGACAACGCTGACAATTATGACATCTAAAGAGACTGAAAACAAGGAGCTCTGGAGTGTCTGCCCCCAAAAAGGTTGAAAATATTGTCATTGTTGGCGGCGGCACGGCGGGCTGGATGTGCGCGGCTGGCTTATCGACTTTATTGGGCAAAACAGGCTTGAATATAATCTTGGTCGAATCCGAAGCTATTGGCGTGATTGGGGTCGGTGAGGCGACATTGCCTCATATAAAATATTTTAACGATGCGCTTGGCATTGACGAAGCTGAGTTTATGGCGGCAACGTCAGCGACGTTCAAATTGGGGATTGAATTCGTTAATTGGGGGAAGCTGGGCGATAGTTATATCCACCCCTTTGGCGATTATGGTCTCTCTAATAATGGGGTGCCGTTTCATCATTATTGGCGTAAGGTTATGTTTGAGCCCCAGACAGGGACGTTGGATGAATATTCACTCCCGATAATGGCGTGCCGCGCCGCAAAATTTCAGCCGCCATCAGATGATCCGCGTTCCGTCAGCTCGACCTATCGTTATGCCTATCAATTTGACTCATTGAAATATGCGCCCTTTCTAAGACGCCATTCAGAAACAAAGGGCGTTAAGCGTGTTGAGGGCAAGGTCGTTGATGTGAGTTTGGCCTCTGAAACAGGGTATATAAAATCTGTTCAGCTTGAAAGTGGGACTGACATTTACGGAGACTTATTCATTGATTGCACAGGGTTTTTCGGCGTGCTTATCGAAAAGGCCTTAGAGACGGGCTATGATAGTTGGACAGAGTGGCTTCCCTGTGACCGCGCTGTCGCCGTGGCTTGCGAGAGTGAGGGGGCGCTTTTACCTTATACCCGCGCGACAGCCGATAAGGCGGGTTGGCGCTGGCGTATCCCTTTGCAGCACCGTACTGGTAATGGACATGTTTATGCCAGTAACTTCATTAGCGATGACGCGGCTAAAAAGTCCCTTATCGACAATCTTGAAGGTGAGCCTTTAGCGGAGCCGCGATTTCTGAAATTTGAAACGGGTAAGCGCCGCAAGCTATGGAATAAAAACTGCATAGCGATTGGTCTCTCTGGCGGTTTTTTAGAGCCTTTAGAATCGACGAGTATTTATCTTATTCAAGAAGGTATCACCAAGCTGATTGAGTTCTTCCCGCAGATGACAGACCATGCTGTTGATGAAACAGAATATAACCGTCTGATGGATTTGGAGTTTGATCGGGTAAGGGACTTCTTGATTTTGCATTATAATGCCACTGAGCGTGATGACAGTGAGTTTTGGAATTATGTTCGTACCATGCCTATTCCCTCTAGCTTAGAAGAGAAGCTGGCTTTGTTTAAGGCGCGTGGACGTGTTGTGAAATATGACCATGGGCTATTTTTGACGCCTAGCTGGCTAGCCGTCTATATCGGGCAGGGCATTATTCCCGAAAATTATGATTGGCGCGTGGATCAGCTTCCCCTTCATAATGTTCGGCAGCATTTGGGTCAGATGAGAGGCCTTATTGCTCACACAACAGAAAAGATGCAGGACCATGCGGCCTATATCACTGAGCACGGTATGGCGGAGATAAACGGGTGAGTGAGGCTAAAGCGTCTTCTCAACCTATAACGTCAATCGCGATTATTGGCGATGGTTTGCGCGCTGCCATTCCTGCGGCTTATCTAGCGGCGCGATGCGGCTCGCCGGATATGCGCATCACCGTTATCCCTTCCAAAGCGCAGCTTCAGGACCGAGGCGATGTTATGGTGCGTCCTAATATACGGCGCTTGCATCAATTGCTGAAAATTCCAGAAAAGCACATATTAGGACCCGCCGAGGGCCGCCGCCTTTATGCGGTCGATATGGACAGTAAAAGCGGCGAAGTGACTTTGCCTTTTGGACCTTATGGCCAGCCTTATAACGGGGTTTCTTTTCTACATCAAACCTTGTGTCTTGCTCGCAATAAAGCCGTATCAAATCCCTTGAAACCTCTCGCTCATTATAATTTGAACTTAGCCTTGAAGGGTTTAGGCGAAGATGTGCCTTTTGTGGCAGAAGTGGAGTTTGGGTATAAATTCCCACGCCTGAATTATGGGAATATGTTGCAACATTATGCCCAAAGTTTCGGTGCAAATTTTGTTAAACCGCCATTCCAAAGTTTACAAAGAGATGGTGGTTCTGGACATACTAAAGCGGTTAAGACTGCAAGCGGAACAGTTGAGGCAGATTGCATTATTGATGTCACGCCGCAGAAAGAAAATAGAGTTCATGGGTGGTGTGAAAATGTTCTCTATATTCCTGATGTGCTTTCTTTGCCGGGAATTGAAGTTTACACATTACAAGCGGCTATGGATCGTATGAGCGCTTTTATGCCTGATACAAGTTTCAACACTTCCGAGCTTGCGGAATATAACCGCGTAACTGAGCTCGAAAATCAGCTCATTGAAGATATGGATGTTTTACTCAAACGCGGAGCGGAGGGCGGTAAAGGGCGTCCTTCTTTGGCGCGCAAGGTTGATGTGTTTTCTCAACGTGGCCGTATTCCAACCGAAGATTATGAAGTCTTTACGGCGGCTGAATGGATGGCAGCGCTAATGTCAGCGGGGTTGGAGCCAAAACATTATGACCGCTTAGCTGATGCTTTTACCGCAGAAGATTTGCAAGCCAATATAGAGCGTGTAGACAAAATTATAGACGCAGTGTTGTGCAGTGCCAAAAATAAGAGGTCCTCAATCCATGGCGGATAATTTTGTCAAAGATGTCGTTATCGTCGGCGGCGGTACGGCGGGCTGGATGAGCGCGGCGGCTTTATCGAAATGCCTTGGTAAGTCAGACGTGAATATAACGCTGATTGAATCTGACGCTATTGGAACTGTTGGCGTTGGCGAGGCGACGATACCGTCTATTGCTGCGTTTAATGAGCAACTGGGTATT
>CAYYMI010000078.1:0-9526 GCA_964472905.1 uncultured Hellea sp.
CCTAAAACCATACCGCCCAATAGCAGTTCTGAAACCACCATAATCTAATCATGTCCTTAGCGAGTTTACAGGGGGCAAAGCCCTATGAGACTTTAACGCCAAGACCCAAAATGGCTATCGGGTTTGCACAGGTGCAAAGCCCTATAAGAATTTAGAGCCAAGACCCAAAGCGGCTATCGGGTTTGCACTATCCCATGCCTGAAACACAATGAGGGCTAACATAGAGAAAATAATGTCATGAAAAATAACGGCATAATATGTATTGGCTTTTACCCTCAGGCTCCCTATTTAGGAACTTAACGTAACAAAGGACATCTTGTGCCCAATATTAATCTCGCGACTGATCACTCCCCAGATATATGTGTCTGGACGAGCCTGAAGAAAGAGGCGGCGACCTATGCGACCAAAGAGGTGGCTTTATCATCGCTTTTACATGCCACGATTTTAGATCAAGACAATTTAGGCTCGGCTCTCGTCAACCATCTCTCTGAAAAACTGGCGACGCCGGACTTTTCAACTTTGAAATTACGAAAAATTCTGACTGAGGCAGTCGCATCTGATCATACGATTGTTGAATTTGCAGCTAAAGACCTCTTGGCTGTCAAAGATCGTGACCCCGCTTGCACGTCATTCCTCCAAGCTTTCCTTTATTTCAAAGGCTTTATGGCCATCCAGGCTTATCGCTGTTCTCATGCTTTGATAAAATCGGGCCGAGACTTACTGGCCTTCCATCTTCAGAACCGTAGTTCAGAATTATTTGGCGTGGATATTAATCCTGCGGCTCGCATTGGCCATGGCATCATGCTCGATCATGCGACGGGCTTTGTTATGGGCGAAACGGCGGTGGTCGGAAATGATTGTTCTATCTTGCAAGGCGTGACACTTGGCGGAACAGGCAAGGCCGATGAAGACCGTCACCCCAAAATTGGTGAGCGTGTGCTGATCGGTGCTGGGGCCTGTGTGCTGGGTAATATCACCGTTGGGGATGGCTCCAAAGTCGCGGCAGGCTCTGTTGTTCTAAAGGCTGTGCCTGATAACTGTACGGTTGCAGGTGTTCCGGCCAAGCCCGTGGGCGGGCCCTGTTGTGACAACCCCGCGAAATCTATGGTTCAAACATTAGGAGAGGCTAAATGAGCCCCGAAGAAATTATCTCAGTCCGCAATTATCTGTGCAAACGCTTTGGGAATGAAGGCATTACCATCAAGCCGCGCAAAGTTGCCGATAGTGTTGAAGTCTATTTAAATGATGAAATACTCGGACTTCTTTATGTTGATAATGAAGACCCTGATGACGTGTCTTATGATTTAAACATTTCTATCCTTCAGGTTGATTTGGACGACGCCTAAATCATGGCTGTCTATGAATTGGACGGTGTTGCGCCTAAGCTTGCTGATGACGTTTACATCGCGCCTAACGCGCAGGTTATGGGCAATGTCGAAATGCTGGCCGGAAGTTCGGTTTGGTTCGGGGCGGTTCTACGCGGGGATAATGATCTGATTAAAATTGGGGCGCGCTCCAACATTCAGGATAATTCCGTGCTGCATACAGACCCTGGCATGCCGCTAACCTTGGGCGAAGGCGTTATAGTGGGGCACCAAGTGATGCTCCATGGGTGCACCGTCGGGGATAATAGCTTGATTGGGATTGGCGCGACAATTCTCAATGGGGCGACAATTGGAAAGAACTGTATTATTGGCGCGCATTCACTGATTACTGAAGGTAAAAATATTCCTGATGGATCTATGGTTGTTGGTATGCCGGGCAAAATCATACGAACCCTGAATGAGCAACAAATAGCCATGCTGCATATGAACGCCGAAGTTTACGTTGCCAATGCGAAAAGATTTAAGTCAGGGCTTAAAGAGATATCTTAGCGTCTGATATCCCATAATTCGCGAATACGGGCATCCATATTCGTCCCGATATTAAACCAAGCTGTTTTATTAGCGAAACTATCGAGTAGAAACAGACGATCATCTTTTGTCAGAGTTTGACTCAAGACGTTGCGAAGCTGTTCGACACTGCTTGCGCTTTGTAGCAGCCAAAGCGTATCCCCAATTCTCTGGGCTGTGCCATGGGCTTGCAAGGCTTGGAGGAAGTCCATGCCATTCACGGACCGTATTTCGGCCATCACAATAAAAACCGTCATCGCCGTAGAGTCTGTGTTTTGAACAGGCGTAGGATGTTGTTCTGGGTGTTGTGCAGAATGATGTTGTATTGGGGTCGCCTGTTGCACTGGCGATGGCTGTTGAACAGGGGCTGCTATTTGCTGGGCTGGTGTGGGATTGGGCGCAACATATTGAGGTGCGTGATTAGGGGTCATCTGACGCGCAAGCACGCCTGCTTGGGGCGCCGATATCGGTTTTAGGACTTGGGCTTGTTGGCTTTGTGGGATTTTTTGCGTTAGGTGCAGGGGTTGCGAATGAGACTGAGCCGGAGCTTGCAATCTACCTGTCCATTGCAGAAAGCTTTGGAACTGCGGGGCTGGCGCGTAGCCTTGGGCTGCGGATTGAGATATTATGGAGTATTCGGTGACACGGCCTTCTGCGCAAAAGGCTTGCATCTGGGCAGCATTATAGGGGCCATAGTTTTGCCCATTAACTTTCACATACCATCTATCTTGAGGTGATTGCATCAAACCTTTCCCTTCTTTCGCGCAATATGCCTGCGATTCTATGAAAATCAAAAGAGAGGATTTGTCTTTTGCCATGGAAAGAAACAGGTTAGGGGGCTTGCATGACTCAAAATAAAACACCTCGCGAACCTATGTTCAACTTTGGCGAAAAAGTGCCAGCCTATTTAGCGGGAATACTGATCGCCATCTATGCATTCATCAGTTTGTTTCTCCCGAAATCATTAGACCACTTTTTTGCGCTATTTGGCATGTTACGCCCTTTAAATACGCCCGGTACGGATGGGTTGTCTAATGCTGTAAGTTTAATCGGGCATGGGCTTTTACATGGCAGTTGGTCTCACGTTTTGATGAATTCGGGCATGATTATTGTTTTCGGGATTGCAACAATTCGCGGCATCAAGATGAAATCTCAGGGGTTTAAAAAAGTTCAAGCGATTAGAGAAAAAACTGTAAACCCTAATCTATACTTTCTCTTAGTATTTTTGGCTGGCGTTATTGTTGGCGGTATATTTCAATGGGGGTGGTGGTCAATGAGTAGCGCTGTTAATACAGCAGCCGTCGGAGCCTCTGGCGGAGCATCCGCCCTGTTTGCGACAACCGGCTGGGCCATTGGCGGGCGTGATAAAATGCTACAATTTGGCTTAGGCTGGGGCGTCATCAATGTCATTATGGTCGCTGCTGAACCGATTTTGGGTGTAGGGTTAGCTTGGGCGGCTCATATAGGCGGCTATGTGGGGGGTATGATATTTGCGCCCTTATGGGTGCAGGCCAATTCGACAAAGCTAGGTCTGACTTAAGCGTGTTTTAAGTGCGGGGCAGGGGCCTGAAAGGCTAAACTGTTTCCAGCAAGTGTACCGCCAATCGCAAGGGCGGCTAAGAAAGATGCGAAGAATATAATTATGTTATCTGTCGTCATGAGGCTTGGTGTCATAAGTAAATAAACCTCGAAGATTACTGTCGCCAAGCCAAGAACAAGCATTAACTTAGATTGTCTACGAATGCCATTGATAGCAAAGCCCAGAGCCGCGGCCATGACTCCTGCGCCTATAATTAATCCAAAGGCTGGAGACGCTTCTACACCTGGAATGTTAGCCGCAAAAGTTTCTGGCCAGTTGGGTAACCATATCATGAGAGGGATGAGGGCTGAGGACAGCGTCAAAAGGAAAATGCCGGATAGAGTAATTTGTGAATGTTTAAACCGAATAATTGCGCTAATGAACACGGCGAGTATGGAAAGACTGACGGCTAGTTTCCAGATCAGTAGATTACGTGGATTTAAAGCCGCCGTAACTTGCGGCAAAGCGTCGGGGTTTAACCAAAAGGACTGAAAAATGACGGCGCTGAGGGTGGCGACTATCCAGCCAGAGTAAATATGAATATTGCTGCCGGAGATTTGGGAATCTTCTGCTGCTTTCCCGCTTCTATGATGCGCGACACCGAAAATGAAAAGAAGAGCGGACGCGTAGGTTAATGGTAGAATATCATTCGCCCATAAGATGGTAATCAGTCCAATAAGACCATAATATCCTGTGACCACAGCGAGGCCAATTGTTAGGGCTGATTGGATTTTTGATCCGAAATAAATTTGACCAAGCGTTAGAACAGGGAAAAGGACGATCAGATTATTTGTAGGTACCGCGCCTATTAGGCTCATAACTGCCCATAAGAGTGTTGCGCAAATGGAGGCCAATATCGCGATACGGGATTTTAATACATAGCCCATGCCTAAAGCCAGCATACTCATTAAAATGAACCCATCTGTCGGCGTAAGATTTAATCCAAAGTAATTCGTAACAAGTACAATTGCGCTTATAAGACCGCCAAGGGCGCTAACAATTGCCAGCTCACTTAATCTCCAACGATTATAATCGGCGGCAATATAGTTGGTCCACAAGCCTACCCAGATAACGGCAAGACTAGATATAGCCTTAAATTCCATGCTTGTTGGGACTAGAAAATTGCTAAAACCAAGACTTAATGCGGCCACCCACAACACTATGGACAGTTTTAAGCTCCGTCCTTTCGAGGTTGATTTTAAAGCTATTTCACGATCACCGAGATTATCAGGAACTTTAGTTTTTGGTGTCGTGTCTGCTTGCTTGGATAAGACATGCTTGTGCCATGTTGTATTAGCCGTTTCGATATCCGGAAGATTATCATTCGCTGTCTTAATTTTACTGCGCTTACCCATAACTTAAGATGAAGTGATTATGTTAAAGGATACATAGTTTGCACCTATGAGGGGCAAGACGAGCTAAGGCTTCGCTCAAAATAACTTAAATTAGCCGAAATCTTGTAACCTACTTGTAACCTACTTGTAACCTAAGAGTGTTTGAACTTATTCTTCCAGTCGTTCAGCCATGCCTTCACGGGCTAATTCGTCTGCGCGTTCATTACCGTCTACCCCGGCATGGCCCTTGACCCAGTTCCAGCTCACGTCTCTTTCGGCGTTTAAAACATCCAATATTTTCCAAAGATCGGCATTGATAACCGGTTTCTTATCTGACTTTTTCCAGCCGCGACTTTTCCAGCCATGAATCCATTCTGTGATACCTTTCATCACATAAGTGCTGTCCGTCCATAGCGTCGTTTTGCCTTTAAACCCCGGTTTAATCGCCTCTAGCGCCTTTATAGCCGCCATAAGTTCCATGCGGTTATTTGTTGTATCAATCTCGCCGCCTTTTAAAGTTTTTTCAATGTCCCCAAATTGCATTAAAACACCCCAGCCGCCTGGGCCTGGATTCCCGGAGCAGGCGCCATCTGTATAGATGACGAGGTCTTTGGATGAAGTTTTGGATTTGCGGGCCCTAGGCACTCAGGAGCTGCCGAGGTAATCGGAAAATGACTTTTTCTTTTGTGACTTCAACTTCTTGCATGTCAATTTCGTAACGGGATTTTAGTGCAGCTATAACCCCATCCGTTAAATACTC
Source organism: uncultured Hellea sp. (assembly GCA_964472905.1). Classification (GTDB taxonomy): domain Bacteria; phylum Pseudomonadota; class Alphaproteobacteria; order Caulobacterales; family Maricaulaceae; genus Hellea. Next base: position 5,566 of record CAYYMI010000078.1, read on the forward strand.
GGGCGCACTAGCACCTGCTGATAGCCCTATAGTGCCAGCCTTTTCTACTCTCGTCCAATCTATGCTTTCGGCACTCGAGATCAGCATAGCTGCATCTGCGCCAGCTTTGTCGCCAACCTCAACCAATCGTTTCGAGTTAGATGAGCTGGTTGACCCTATAACTAATAATAAATCACATCGCTGCGCTATAGCTTTCACGGCCGCTTGGCGGTTTGTTGTCGCATAGCAAATATCTTCTTTGTAAGGGAGTGCAATATTGGGAAAGCGCTCTTTTAAAATAGAAATCATTTGAGCCGTATCATCGACAGATAATGTTGTTTGCGTCACCAGCGCTAAATTTTTAGGGTCAATAGGGGTAAAATCGCGGGCGTCTTTTTCAGTTTCAATAAGACTGATTTGTCCCTCTGGGAGTTGTCCCATCGTGCCGATAACTTCGGGATGGCCTTCATGACCGATTAAAAGAATATGATGCCCCGCATTGGCATGCTTTTCGGCCTCGACATGGACTTTGGAAACGAGGGGGCAGGTGGCATCTAAAAATGTGAGATCTCGGGCTTGAGCTGCGGCTGGAACAGACTTGGGCACGCCGTGGGCTGAAAAAACGACAGGTCTGTCATCTGGACATTCATCAAGTTCATCGACAAATATAGCGCCGAGTTTCTCTAAACGCGTAACAACATGTCGATTATGAACGATTTCATGGCGTACATAAACGGGCGCGCCATATTTATCGATTGATTTTTCGACAATTTGAATCGCGCGATCTACCCCCGCACAAAACCCGCGGGGCGCGGCCAGTAAGACCGTTTTTTTGGCTCGACCTTCATTAGTAGCAAGGCTTGACATTAAATTCTCCTCATACGCTTGATTCCACGCATCTTGAGCGTTGCGACAGCGACGATATCTGTCTAAGACGTAGCAGAACCGTTCTTCTCAAGCTATAGTAAGAATGGGACAAATTATGACGAAATTCGGAATGAATGATGCGAACATCTAAAAAACTTTTAGCTCTAGCTTTAATCACGATCTTGGCTCTTGGAGGCTGTAAAACGACGGCTGAAATATTAGAAGTTGGTCAGGCAGGTGAAGCGAACCCTGGGCCATGTCCGCGGGCTTTTGCTATATATGATGCATCACGTATTGTGGAATTCCGCGACACGAGGCAAAGTTTCGCAAATGTAGGTTTTACGGGTGAAATCAATAAAGTTCGTAGTCTATGCCGCTATTACGGAACAAATCCTATTGAAGGAAACTTGGAGCTTGAAATGAGTTTTGGGCGAGGACCTGCCGCGGAAAGTCAAAGCACAGCCACTTATGAGTATTTTGTCGCCGTAACGCGAAAAAATATTGCTGTTATAAATAAAAGAACATTTCCAATACAGGTGACATTTCCAGCTGGGGCGGACCGTGTCAATGTAACTGAACGCGTTGATAAAATTGTTATCCCGCGCGCGACAGAAGGAACATCCGGTGAAAATTTTGAAATCATCGTGGGATTCGAACTTACTGCGGAGCAGCGGGCATTCAATGCGGATGGTAAACGGTTCCGTGTTTCTGCAGGCCGAAATTAAATCTAATGTCTTCTATTCTTGAGACGCTGAATGCCGCGAGCTGTAGTGCATTTTCTGATCTGGGTTTTTCGCCTGAAATAGGTTCGACACGCGAATCAGACCGCCCTGATTTGGCTCCATTTCAATGTAACGGCGCTATGGCGGCTGCTGGGCAGCTCAAAAAGCAGGGTGAGAAAGCGAACCCAAGGGATATAGCGCAACAAATCGTTGCTAAGTTAGACGGGCATCCAGCCATTGCAGAGTTGGAAATTGCGGGACCAGGTTTTATAAACATACGACCTACTCAGGCAGTATTAACCCAGCGCGCCTTGGAACTTAGCGCTGATACCAATGTCGGCGCAACACAGGTCAATCCGAAAACGATTGTTATAGATTATGGCGGCGCAAATGTGGCGAAACCTATGCATGTTGGGCATTTGCGCTCGGCCGTTATTGGAGAATGTTTGAAGCGACTCTTACGGTTTCAGGGTCATAAGGTTATAGGTGATGTCCATTTGGGTGATTGGGGGCTTCAAATGGGGCATCTCATTACTGAATTATATGATGAAAAACCTGATCTATCCTATTTCGATGAAACCAAGACAGACGGGTTTCCTGCGCAGTCGCCTGTTACTATGGATGACCTTGCGCGGCTTTATCCTGCGGCCTCAAATAAAGCGAAATCTGACCCACTGCGTATGGAGCGCTCGCGTGTAGCAACGGCTGAGCTACAAGCTGGCCGTGCAGGCTATCGAGCTTTGCTTGACCATTTTATTACGGTCTCGATTGCTGCGCTCAAAGAAGGTTATGGCGCTCTGGGTGTAGAGTTTGATCTTTGGAAAGGTGAGGCCGCTGTCGATCCACTTATTCCAGGTATGATTGAAGATCTTAAAGCTCAAGGCATTACAGAAGAAGATGGCGGAGCGCTCATCATTCGTGTTGCTACGGATGAAGAGAAAAAAGATACGCCGCCGGTTATGCTTTTAGCCTCAAGTGGAGCTGTGCTATATCATACGACAGATCTTGCGACATTAGTTGACCGTAAAACTGAGATAAACCCAGACTTGATTCTTTATGTTGTTGATCAACGCCAAGCTCTGCACTTCGAACAGGTTTTTAGAGCGGCTGTTAAAGCAGGGTGGTATGAGCGCAACCAACTCAATCATTTAGGCTTTGGGACCATGAACGGCAAAGACGGCAAGCCGTTTAAGACCCGTGAAGGCGGAGTTCTGCGTCTTGAAGATTTGATGTCGATGATGAGGGCTGCGGCTGACAAGCGGTTGAGTGAAACGGGTATCGGGGCAGATTTTCCAGAGCAAGAACGCGCTGATATTGCCAATAAAGTTGGCGTGGCCGCGCTTAAATTTGCGGATTTGCAAAATCAACGTATTACAAATTACATATTTGATCCGGAACGGTTTACTGCTTTTGAAGGTAAAACAGGTCCTTATCTTCTATATGCAGCCGTGCGGATTAAATCGATCTTACGAAAAGCCAAAGACCAGAATCTAGAATCAGGCGTTATTGTTGTAAATGAACTCGCTGAATCTGGCCTTGTGTTGGCCCTCGATAGCTTTGATAGAGCGTTGAAAGCGGCGACCGATAAATATGCGCCACATCTATTATGTGATCATGTTTTCCGTTTGGCGCAGGCCTTTTCAAGATTTTATACGGATTGCCCGATTTTGGCTGGTGATACACCTAAGGACATTAAAGCATCGCGCCTAGCCTTGGCTGAAACCACACTTCGTCAATTAGAGCATGGCCTCTATATTTTGGGCATTGACGCGCCGGAGCGCATGTAGCCACTTAACCTTGTTTATAAGCTTGTTGTAAAACCTGCTGTTGCGCATGAACTGGCTGAGCCTGTTGAGGCTGAGCTTGAACGGGCTGCGCCTGAACAGGCGGCTGAGCTTGTTGTACTTGCGCCCTAGCTTGTGGCTGAGGTGCAGTTTGCGCTGTTGGTTGAACCGGTTGAGTAGCTTGAGCTTTGCTAACAGGGACATCGACTTTGTTTTGACCTTCATAAGCTCGAAAACCTTTGGCCGCGTCCAAACATTCAGCATACATATCCAAAATAGCGCCGAGGTTACGTTCGCCCCAAACGCCTTGGCCTTTGAGTTTACTTAATAAGTCAAAAGCAACTTCGGCTTCTGATTTTCCTGATCCTGCTGTTGCAAAACTACCAGCTTCATTATTCTCGGACATAATCACCTCTTCTTTTGAAGGCTTGCTAGCACGGCTTGATTAAGAAATTGTTTGGATGAGCTCCTATTTGACTCATAGTTAAGAATCCCTCATAGCAACTTTACTCTTCCAAGCGGGAGAGTATCTCGAATTGCTAGCAATTCGAGGACGCCGAAGGAGCAACCGCCACCGGAAACTCTCAGGCCCCAAGGACCGCTTGGCAG
>CAYYMI010000079.1:0-9408 GCA_964472905.1 uncultured Hellea sp.
TTTGCTTTTGCACTATTTCCACTCTTATGAGCGGCTTAAATTCGCCTCAAGTAAGCCGCTGAGCTAACGTCCGCAGTTAATAGAAACAAACATCAGGGCATATCGAAAATGGGTCAGGTTAATGACCCTACTCGTCACAAACCTGTCGAATTTATAATCTAGATAAACCATTTCTGAAGGCAGGTTTCAGGCCTCATTCAGCTTCAAATGCTATATATATCCCTGCGTGCGTCCCCTCTGTGACGCCCTTCCCCCCGGTGGGTGGCCGTGAGACTTCCGGCCCACAGATCGCGCAGCAGGGCGGTGGCTGATCTTTCTCTCTCTTGATCAGCCCCGCCTCTGTCTTATCTAAAAAGACTTATCTAAAAGCTCTTACCCCCGCCCGCGTTCCGTAATAATCGGCCAAGGCTTGCAGTCCTAATTTTAAGACGGTCAGGCCGCTTGAGGCCGCCCAGTGCTCAGTACGTTCAACCGTATCTAAAGACTTATCTAAACAGCAGACGGCAATCACAGCTTTTTGCAGACCTGGCCCAATAGCGGCTTTAGCTTTTTCAAGACGCGCCCGCGCGTCAATCCTGCGATCGAGATAATCGGTGTTACCATCAGAGCTTCGCGTCCCATCAACACCGGCTGAGACATAATTTTGTGTCTTGATATAATCATAATGAGCAAGCGCATAATCTTTCGCAAAGTGGCGGCCCGCTTCATATTCAGCGTCAGATAGTAATGTTGCGCCGCTTTTATCACAGCGCTGATAGAGTCTGTCCAAGGCTGACAAGGCGCGGTTAAACCGTGCTTTGCGTTTGGCCCCGCTCTCTAAGTATACGTCCCGTTCTTTTATCGTGCGGTGTTGACCCGCAAAATCCCCGCCAGCCTCACATCGCCGCGCAAAACTTTTGACAAGCCCGTAGCCGAAAGAGCTTTTCTCGATACCTGCCAAAACTCGACAAAGCTTTGAAGCTGTCTTGACTGACCCAACAGATGGGGCGCTTGCGGCGGTCCCCAAACGGATAGGCGGGATAAGCATCGCCGCCTGACTTCATAATAACCGCCTTATGGTGATTAAGCTGCTGTGCGAGTTTCATATCAGAAGAGGACAACATTATTGTGCCTCCGCATGAAGGCGGCTGAGCCGGTTTTCCAAACCGATAAGTTTTTGATCGAGCACAGGGTCTTCGCGGTGATCTTCTATCACGTTGCAGGCATGGCAGACAGTCGAAAAATGCCGCCCAAACACTTCGGCGATACGGCTTTTCGTCGTTCCAAATATACAGTGCATCAAATACATCGCGATCTGGCGGCCATAGCTAACGTCACTTTTCCCTTTTAACTCTCCGAAAATTCCTGCCTCCGATACAGAAAATTCCGTTGACACGGCCGCTACAATCAAACGGGCGCGCGCGGTATCAACATAGATAGGTGTTTTATTTTTAGGTCGCATATAATCCTCTTTCATTCACAACTCATCTATAACACAGTTATAGTTATTGAGGATTAAATTCCTAGGATTTTTTTCCTATCAATATTATATTTTTAAAATTTCCTAGAAATTATTTATATCCCTGAATCCGATGAATAGTTTATGGAGGGGTGATGAAAATTAAAACAATAGAGCTTAGGCCTTAAAGTTTCAAAAGCGGGCGGTTTAACACATTGTCGCCGTCAAAGAGATATGTGCTGCGCGGCCGGTTTAACCATGAGTGTACAAGATACTGTTGGCTCAGCGATTGCCTTTGCGGGCATTGTTCATTTGGGACAAACTATTCCGCCACATCTTTTAAAATGTATTTTAGATGTGCGGGATATGGTTACGGTTGAAACGGCCGATTTTGAAGCGTCTATTGTTGATGGGGAAGTTAAAGCGCCTGATTTACCTGGACTTGGTCTCAGGGTAAAATCCGAAGTCCTAGGAAAACCTCTCGCAAACTGGACAGCGTAGAGCCTTTAAGCGTATTTCACTTCGCGCTCTGGCTCTTGTAATATAGCGTCAGAAAGTTTGACCATGTGATCATAGCCGAGAATGAGATCGATGTCGCGGCCATCGGTTGATAAAGGCAGCCTGATCCAGAACTGGGCGAAATGTGAGCCATTGGGCGTGCCGGGACGCGTGACTCCTGCATAGGGTCTGCGCTTATCAACAACCTGTCCCAAAACGCGGTCCCAATAGGCGCATCGGTCGCCCAGAGGAAGTTCATCTATATACCGCCCCTGTATTTCATCTTGATAGAGATTCCAAAAGCCCGTACCCGCCAAACGGTAGCGATAACGCCGATGATCCCCTTGTCTTTCAACGCCCATCAAGCTCGTCATTTTCAATTGACCGACAATATCTTCTGGCAAAATATCTGCGCGCGTTGGGAAAGCTCCACCTCGGCATTTGGAGCGCCAATAGTCATAGAACTTTTGCTGTTCCGGTAGAATAATTTGATGTCTAAATGCGTTGCCCTGAAGCATTTTGTATCCCCTCATTACGAATTCCCACATGCTGTGTGAATCGCGTCGGGCTTTGCATCAAGGATTTGTTAACACTTTTATTATGGTTAACAGCTTATTAACCCTATTTTTTATTACGGAGCCGATTCAATTGGCTTTTAGGGGCCAAAAGCTTACCTGTTTTTGCCAAGACCCGTCTTTTTGGCAAGCGCTGAGCGGCGTTTTGCGTAATTTGGGGCCACCATCGGGTAATCAGCAGGCAGTCCCCATTTCTTCCGGTAGGCCTCGGGGGTCAGATTATATTTAACCCTTAAATGCCGTTTGAGGGATTGAAACGACTGCCCGTCTTCCAAACAGATAATCGCATCATCCGTCAGTGAGTCTGCAATCGGCACCGCAGGGTCTTGGAGTAGCTCCTGCGCGCCCTCCTCCGTCTTTGCGACTTGCAAGACAGAGGCATAAACGGTTTCAAACAAGGTCGGAAGTTGATCAGGACTGACAGAATTATGTGACACATAAGCAGCGACAATATCAGCCGCCATATCCATTAAGCGTTCTTTATCAATCTCGCTCATATCGCGTCCATCTAAATCGATGTGATAAACATAATAAGTAAAGCTATCACGAGCATCCCCGCCGTCAAGACAGCGGCAAGACCGCTTGGCGCCGCCGCGCTCATCGCGCCAGCCGGGCTGAATATCTGATAGAGGCGCTTACCAGCATTATCGATAAAGCGTTTACGCAAAGTCGTTATATTAAGACCAAGCCGAGTCCACATCGCGCCTATCCATTTGGCTATACCAAGACCAAGCTTGCGGTAGGTCCAGTCAAAGTCGATGATCTCAGCCCGTCTTTCATCTGGATATAGGCCGTACTTCTTGAGAACACAGAACGCTGTAATCGCCGCGAATAAAAGCTGGAGCTGGAAGATCACATGATCTGCTGTGTAGGGATGATAATCCACTTCGTATGGCAAAAGCGAATAGAGGAATTGATAGCCGCCAAAGGGGAAAGCAAAAACAACACAGAGCAATGAGGCCAGTCCCATCGCGGTGAGCATGTTCCAAGGCGCTTCTTTGACCCGTCTTCCGCTATCATGAGAGAAGAAAGTAAAGTATGGCACCTTAATCCCTGAATGTTCCATCACACCAGCAGAAGCGAAGAGGAGCATAGCGAGCGGTACCCAGAGATGTTCTTCTAGCGCGGCTGTTAAAATCATGGACTTCGTGACAAAGGCAGAGAGCAATGGGAAGGCCGCAATCGATCCAGCCCCGATAAGGCAGAAGATTGTCGTAAACGGCATAGAGCGGAACAAACCACCAAGCTCTGACGCTTTGGTTGTGCCTGTGCGCAGCATCACCGCGCCCATAGACATAAAGAGAAGACCTTTAAAAATAACATCGGCAACAACGTGAGCCGCAACGCCGTTCATGGCGAGCGGCGTGCCGATGCCAATACCGCAAACCATAAAGCCAAGCTGGTTATTCAGGGAATAAGAGAGAACGCGGCGAAGGTCATTTTCAATCACCGCAAAGAAGACCGGGAAGCAGGTCATAACCGCGCCGATATAAATCAGAATATCTTCACCCGCAAAGCCGCGTGCCAATGCATAAAGGGCGAGCTTGGTCGTAAAGGCGGAGAGGATAACTGTGCCTGTAATAGACGCCTTAGGATAGGCATCCTGTATCCAATTATGTAAAAACGGAAATCCGCATTTAATTCCCATCGCTAATAATAGCAGCCATCCACCCGGTGCGCCTAATCCAATAGCCCCAAAGGTAAAGTCCCCGCCATTGGCGCGGCCATAGACAATCGCGCCTGCAAGTAACAAAACCCCTGAAAGTACATGGATAGCCAGATAGCGAATACCAGAAGCATAAGAGCGCTCTCCGCCTTTCCACACCAGAAAGACCGATGATATCGCGGCGAGTTCCCAGAATATAAACAGCGTGAGCAAATCGCCCGCAAAAACACCCGCAAGGGCGGCCCCCATATAGATGAGAGCTGAGCTATCGGTAATCCTACATTTCTCATGCAGGCCATAAATCGCGTTCAAAACCCCCGCTAGACAGAAGAGATAGCCCCAAATCATCGACAACCGGTCAATGCGCAGGGTGGTATAGTCCATGCCCGCAAAGGTGATGACGCCACCAATCACTTCTTGCGCGCCGTAAATCTGGAAAATCATCATGCCCGCGAAAATAGGGGCGAGCAGGACGAGGGCTTTGCGAATTTGTCCTACCGGCAGAAAGGCACAGAGAATACCCGCGAGGATAACCCAAAGACCTGGATTAATTTGAAGGATATCAATCATGTTGATCTCCTCCTTCATCCCCATGATGATGCGAGCCTTCTGTCGAATAGTCAGGGTCAGGCAGTCCGCCCTCCCCGTAATAATCTTCATCACGCGCCAAAAGCTTAAACAGCGGCCCTGCACTAAAGACAACAATACTATAGGCGACAAACCCAATCACAGACCAAGAACCAAAGAAATCCCACGGGGCTTTATGATGCGGCGGATATATCAATCCAAGCGCTGTACAAATGACCATGCCCGCAATCGGGAGCCACATAAAATTCTTGATCGTCGATTGTCGTCCCAGCCATAAAAACGGCACGGACATAGGGTGAGCATTGGTACGCTCTTCGAATTCAGCTTCAGTCAGGTTTTCAGGTGCTTTAGCCATCTAAAACCCTCCCGGTAGCATGGGGCCTAAAAATTCTGCGATAGGTCCCGCGAAGAAGAATAGCCCCAACGCACCAAACGCCGTTAACACAGGCGGGATAATGACCCAGCGATGTTTCTTACGCTCATCCGCAATATGGAGATCTTTATCCGCATCCGCAGGTGCTTTCATAAAGGCCCGAATAGAGATGGGCAGTAGGTAGATAATATTAAGAATAGACGACACGATTAGCGCCGCCATCAAAATACCCTTCCCGCTATCAAGCGCGCCAACCATAAGGAAAAACTTCGGCCAAGAGCCGCCCATAGGCGGGATACCGATGATAGATAAAGACCCGACTAAAAACGCGCCAAAGACCCACGGCATTGTGCGGCCTAAGCCATCTAGTTTAGAAATGTCTGTGCGGTGAGCTACCGTATAAATCGCGCCCGCGCACATAAAGAGCGTTATCTTACCCCACGCATGCATAACAATCTGAAGCCCGCCACCAATTAAAGCCATAGGTGTCGCGAGCATGGCGCCCAACGTAATGTAAGAAAGCTGCGAAACGGTTGAATAGGCAAGCCTTGCCTTGAGGTTATCCTGCCGAAGCGCAATTATCGACGCCACAACAATCGAAATCGCCGCAACCCAAGACAAGATTGTACTCATGGATGTCTCAGCCATGATGGAGGGGCCGAAGATAAAGACAACAATTTTCAATATTGAAAACACGCCCGCTTTCACAACCGCCACGGCATGCAGCAAAGCAGACACCGGCGTTGGAGCCACCATTGCATTGGGTAGCCACGGATGAACAGGCATCAAAGCGGCCTTGCCTATACCAAAGGCAAAGAGGAATAAGAGCACCGAGGCCGCCAACGTTGACGTCCCTTCTGGGAAAACACCGCCTACCATAAAATCTGTTGTACCCGCAATAACCTGCGTTCCGATAATTGCCGGCAGGAATAGCGCCAAGGATGTCCCCATTAAGATGAGCGCGTAAATCGTCCCGCCGCGTTTAGCCTTGGCATCGCCTTTATGGGTAACCAAAGGAAAGGTCGAAATCGTCAAAGCTTCGTAGAAAATAAAGAGCGTGATAAGATTGGCAGAAGCCGCAATTCCCATTGCGCCGAAAATCGCAATAGCCACAAAAGTATAAAACCGCGTCTGGTTCTTTTCTTTATTACCGCGCATATAGCCAATGGCGAAGAGTGAGTTCACAATCCATAACGAACTTGCAATGGCAGCAAAGGTGGCCCCTAAAGGCTCTAATTTCAGCTTAACGTCAAAATTGCCCGCAAAAGTTCCAAGATGAAGTTCTGGCCGCGCGCCGCCAGAGACCATAGAAATCAATCCGATGACATTGGCAAGCAAGGCAACGCCCGCAACGAGCGTAATAGCTTCACGGATATTGGCATTTTTTGCCGCGAGCGGAATTAACGCAGCCGCAACCAATGGAATAATCAGAAGTAAAAAGAGAGCGAGTTCAGCAGTATAGGCCATGCTATGCTCCCAACCCTAAGAGAAGTCGCGCGGCGCTCTCAGCGGCACCTACAAAATTGTCGCCTAAATTCAATATATTTGATCCAATTGCGATAGACATAATGGCTAATATCCACATTGGAATAAGCATAGTCAGCGGCGCTTCATGACGTTTCGCCGCTTCGCCATTAATTTCAGGCACATCTCCAAAATAAGCGGAAAGTAAAATACGGCCCATATAAATAATGGCTAAGACAGAGGTTATCACGATAACTGCGACCGCCCACCACCAACCTTTGTCAGCTGCGGCCGTCGCCAGATTAACTTTGGACACAAACCCTGCGGTAAACGGCACGCCAATTAAAGACAGGGCAGAAACTGTAAAGGCGCCCATGGTCCACGGCATCGTTTTTGACAGGCCTTGAAAATCCTCAACGCGCGTAATGCCGAAACGATACCAGAACGCCCCAAGCGCTATGAACAAACCGCCTTTGATAACGGCGTGATTGAGAAGATGCAGATAGCCCGCGGCTAAGCCTGCCACAGTCGCAAGACCAATACCCAATAACATGTAACCAACTTGGGCCACGGATGAGAATGCCAGCGTTCGGCGAACATCGGTTTGGAAAATCGCTTGTAGCGAGGCGAACATCATTCCAACAACGCCGACGCCAATGAGCAAATATTTGAGCAACACGCCGACATAGTCAAAGCTAGGGTCAAAAACTGTAAATGAGAAACGTAGAAGTAGATAAAGCGCGGCTTTAGTCGCCGTAGACGCCAAGAAAATTGTCACCATGCTGGGCGCGTAAGCATAGGCGCCGGGTAGCCACGTATGGAGCGGGAACATAGCGAGTTTCAAGCCAAGGCCTACAACGATGAATCCGAAGGCAACCTTAGCCACACGAGAGCCCCCATCAAGGTCGGCTAAGATACGGGCCATATCGGCCATATTCAGTGTCCCTGTCTCCATATAAAGGAAGCCAAGGCCAATCACGAAGAAGGTGGCCCCGATAGAGCCCATAATTAGGTAATTATAGCTTGCGCTCAGCGCGCGGCGATCACGTGAAGCGCCCATCGCGACAAGGGCGTATGTCGAAATTGAGCTGACTTCGAGGAAAACAAAAACATTAAACGCATCGCCAGTGACAACCATTCCCATAAGGCCTGCGAAACAGATTAAGAAAGCGGCATAAAAAGGCGCGCGTTTCTTAGGCTCAATTTCTGCCACAGTAGCTGGCATGCCATACACCATGGTCAAAACAGCCATGGCCGCAATCAGTAACAAGACTGGCGCGCTCAGCGCGTCAACAACCAAAGAAATACCATGAGGGGGATCCCATCCGCCCATTGAATACACCAAAGTGCCTTCGGACATCATTTGTAAAACCAAACCAAAACTGGTGAAAGTGACAAGAAGTGTGACTATAAAAGCCGTCCACCACGCCAAAGTACGATTAGGCAACACAGCCGTAATTGCGCCCATTAATAATGGCAGGACAATAGCAAAGGCGACGCCATGCTCGAGTAGCCAAGCCGGAAAGAAAGATAGTAAATCCATCAGTCCGCCGTCCCTTCAAGATTATACTGATAATCTAAAGCTTCAATCTCGTCTTCTTCTATGGTTCCGTAAATTTCTCGAATACGCACAACCAAAGAAAGCCCAATAGCAAGTGTCGCCACGCCGACCACAATCGCGGTCAGGATAAGGACATGTGGCAAGGGGTTGGAGTAAAGAACATCTGATTTAACGGCATGACCTGCCGCCTCTTTCGCGCCCGCAGCCGCGACAAGGACAGGCTCTAGGCTCGCATGGTCACCGCCATGGCTATCGACAATAATTGGCGGCTGCCCGCCCTTTACCTTACCGATGGTAATATAGAGCAAAAAAACAGAGGTCTGGAAGATCGATAAGCCAACCAGTTTTTTAATGAGGTTACGACTGGCAAAGACAACATAAAGTCCTGTCATCATCAAGATGATAACAATGGCATAATTATATTGTTCAAAGAGGACAGACATTACCAATCCTCACTTTCCATATCCGGTTGTCGCGAACCGAAAGCATAAAAGATTGCGATCATCACCGTTGCAACGGTCACTAAAACACCCAGCTCAATCGCTAAAATACCATAATGCTGCCCATGGGCTGCGTCATGGGCGAGAACGCTATAATTCAAGAACTCACCGCCCAGTATCCAGGCCAGAACACCCGTACCGCCATAAATGAGAACCCCAAGCGTCATACCGATACGAATCCATGATGGCGGGAAGGCTTTTTTGGCCGCGTCTAATCCGAATATAAGCGCATAAAGGATAACGGAAGCCGCCAAAATAACGCCAGCCTGAAAACCGCCGCCCGGCCCAAAATCACCGTGAAACTGGACGTAAAAAGCGAAAAGCGCGATAAACGGGATTAAAAATTTAGAGACAACCCGTAAAATAACGTGAGGATCTTGCATTATGCGTCTCCCGTTTTCGGTTTATTTTTAGAGCCTTTTGGACGGCCCCGTTTTTTAGGCGCAGCTCTTTTAGGTGACGTGGATTTAGGCTTACGAACAGACGTGGACTTAGGTTTCGGCTTGGCTGTCGTTGTTTTTGCTGATGCTGATTTAGGCTTGGGTTTAGTTTTCGGCTTAGTTTTTGGTTTGGCTTTTTGAACCTTTTTGGCAACCTTAGGCGCCGTAGTTATCTCTGTATCTTCATGCATCACATCCGCAGCCGGTGCAGATGGCGCTGACAAGCGCTGTCCATTAGGCGATGCTTTCCAGTTACCCGCATTGCCATTAAGGCCAAGCAATAATAAGACGCCAAGACCCGCCGC
>CAYYMI010000080.1:0-9152 GCA_964472905.1 uncultured Hellea sp.
TGTCGTGAGTAAAGCTTTTAAAAGATACATGACTGATTCTCTCCATGTTACAGTTGAACAATTATATTGAATGACAACGATGTCAAGTTTTGACTAACTAAAAAGTAATTCCTCGCGAGGCTGGGCTGAACTTGGCTCGGATTATAAGTTCAATTTATTTTACAGCTTTAAGAAGAAGAACCCAGTCTTGACCATTTGAAGTTGGAGGAAGTCCGATATTGAGACGGTTTGAACCGTCAACGGTTTTGAGCGTGCCGTCCTGTAAGGGGCCGCCTTCAATGGGATTGAACCAAGAAATGGTATAGCTCTTATCTGTGGGGAGACCTAAGAAACCTGTTCCCCCTTCGGGCATATAAAAAGCATAAGCTTCACCGCGTTTTGTAGCGCAATAGACATCCTTACGGTCCATCAAGTTAGGACAGGGAGCCATATCCCAAAAAGGAAGGTGGTCTTCGAAGAAATCGAGCGCATGACGTGTTTGTTTCCATAAGGCATTACGTGTGCGCCAATCCTCAGTCGTGAGGTCATTACTATCATTATAGGCACCGAAATACCATTCCACGCCCGCGCCGCCGCCCAGTAAATGTCCCCATAGAACGTGACGGCGTAACATGTTGTGTGTTGGATTGTTCTGATCCGCAGCAGCGCCCATATGCCAAGGACCGATTTCATCCATCGTGATGAGCCAATCATGCCCGGCTTCTTTGGATAGTTTTCTCCATTTCTGTGTTTCAGTATAAACATTTTCTCTGTGATCAACTTGAAATGAGAGACCATCCATAGGTTTAAACCCAAGTAGGGGGCCTGCGATATGGTCCTTTTCGTCCGGTTTGGAATGTGTGTGCAATAAGATAGGATGTTGATAAGGGTCATGGGCTTTTAGATAAGATATCATGGCTTTACGTTGTGCATCATTCTGTCCTTCAGGGCGCCAACTCACAGGCCCGTTTTCTTCGCCGAGGTTCCATATCAGCGCAGGGTGATGCCCGAAGCGTGCGATTAGCTCATTAAAATATAAACGCCTTAATGGGCCTGTATCACCACCATCTAACATCAACTCATTTTCAGTTTCTTGTGTGACGATATGCAATAAGATGCCTTTGGCCTGCATATGGTTAAAGAGGATATTCCATTGTTCTAATTTGCTGACATCAAAGCGGGTAAAGTCTTTGGGGTTCTCATAAGGCCAGACATCATTGCCATCACCATTAATGTTGAGTGTTAGGAAATAGGATGTATTCATTCCCATCTCAGAGATATAGTTCATCGCGCCAATGATAGAGCGCCCTTTGCCTTCAGCCCATTCAGGATCATCCATGTTCCAATCTTTTAAATGAGGCTCAAAATTATGGATTCCTCCTATGGCTGCAGCTTCCCCTTCACGTGCCTCTTTCTTGAGGCGGTATGTTGCGTCAAAGCCTGAATAAGCCAGCAGATTTTCAGGGCTGTTCGGGCCGCCTTTTAGCCAATATTTTTGAGAGGCCTTAAATTGAAAATAGCCATTTTTGGATATTAATTGACCACGATTAGCTGCTCTGAAATCCGGTGCTATTTTGTCCGAAGCCGCAACCGTGAATGTGCCTTCGTTGTTTTTGAGGTCATATGTCTCTCCAATATTAAGATCCCGACTAATCGCAATATTCGTACCCTTATCGAGACGAGCTTTATAGCTCCAGTCTCCTATTTGGTCTGGCGTGAACCTAACCTGCCAGATATTTCCTTCTGACGCGCTTGAGTGAGCAGCATTGCCGTCGGCGGCATAAAACCCTCGAATGAGATGACGGGTTTCACCAGATGTAAATTCGACGAATAACCTATAATCTGTGAAGGGATTTGTTGCTGACGTTTCAGATATTTTGGGTCCTTCGAAGTTTAGCGTTACTGTATGCCATAGTTGAGGCTGGCTATCCTGTTGCTCCCCTGCGCTCCTGAGAATTGACGGCGGGACGGAGTTCGAGGATGTCGTTTTTTGGATTTTTTCAGGGAGTTTTAAACGTTCTATAGATGTGAGCTCTGGCTCTCCGCCGCGATTGCCGCAGCCTGAGGCTGTATAGGCGTAGTCTCCGATTATTGCGAAAGCTGATCCATGGCGGCCCTGCTTTAGGGGTGGCCATTCTCGCCAGCTGCGTGAAACAGTATTATAGGCTTCGACTTCATTATGCGCTGGAATTTGGTTTTCGCTTTCGCCGCCGCCAATAACTAATTCATCTCCCCAAGCGAGAACCATATTACCGGCTCGTGTCGTCGGGAGTGTCAACTCTTGGCTGGTGGCGTCCCATTGGTTTGTTTCGAAATTAAATACATCCCCGTATGTCTGAGTGGGGCCGAAATCATTACCTATGGCATGTTCTGTCTTACGGCCTGCAAAGGCATAGAGTTTATGGCCAATGACACTGGCAGCAAAATGATCCCTTTTATGCGGAGCGTCGGGAAGGACGCGCCAGGTACCTGTTTTGGGATCATACTCATCAAACCAATTTTGATATCCATTCATATGTCCATTAGTTATTCCGCCGATCATATAAATCTTACCATTATAGACGGCAATGCCAGCGCCGCCTCTGCGGCGACCTTCTGGAATGTCATGCGTTTCTTCGAACCTATCTTCTTCTGGGTAATAAATCATCACCTTGTCGAGAGGCTTTTCATTTGGCCAGCCCCCTGTCATCGCGCCTATCAAGTAGATAGCGTCATCAATGGCAACGGCTTGAAAATGGTGAAGCTCAAGAGGTGTCTTACTTTTCTGCGCCCATGTTTTGGTTGCAGGGTCGTAAACGTCCACGGAATTTATACGCCGGCCACCAATGAGATAAAGCTTATCTTTATATGCCACAAATGCCGCCTCATGGCGTGCTGTTGGTGCTCCTGTTGCCTCAATCGTTTCCCAAGAAGAAAAGCTTTCATGCGAGGAAGATGTGTTCGAACAACTTATTAAAAAGACAGCAATGACTATAATCTGCGCAAGAGGCTTATAAGGGTTGGACGTCATGATAATTGCTATCCATTTAGTGAGGTTTTTATGTCGGCCAATATATTCTCAATGGATTGTGAGGCATCTATAAAGAGGGATGTGCTTGGTGGTGACCAAGCTTCATATTGGCTGTCTATTAATGAGGGTGGCATGAAGTGAGTCCGCGATTGTGATCTTTTCAAAGCTACATTTTTGGGAAGTTCAAGGGCAATCCATTGAATTTCAGCATTGCATAAACGCATTAATTCACTTTGCACAAACTGGGTGAGGGCGGAGCAGGATAGAACAACTTTATCTTCATGCAGGCTATTAATGTGCTGAGCTATAGCAGCAATCCAATCTATTCTGTCTTTATCAGTAAGTGGTGTACCGGAAGACATTTTTTGAATGTTGTTCGTGGGGTGAAAATCATCGCCTTCTACAAAGGAACATTTTAAGCTCTTTGCTAATCTCTGCCCGATGGTTGACTTTCCGCAGGCCGTTACACCGCAAACAATATATAATGTGAGTAATTGGTGCATATTTTTAGACTTTATCGTTGACAACGATGTCAGTCAAGTTATCAAGAAATGATTACTTTTTGGGAGATTGAGTTCTGAGCTCTAGTCGCGTGAAATATGGAATGGTCGGCGGTGGTCAAGGCGCTTTTATCGGCGACGTGCATCGCTTGGCGGCAAGACTTGACGGAGAGATAGAGCTCGTTTGTGGCGCTTTCTCGCGGGTTTCCGAAAATTGCAAGGCCACAGGGGCTGTTTTGGGTGTTGCGCCATCACGCGCCTATACTGATTTCAATGAGATGATGCAGGCCGAAGCTGCATTGCCAGTTGACGAACGTATGGAATTTGTGGCGATTGTAACGCCTAATCATGTGCATTTTCCTGTCGCCAAGGCCGCGCTTGAGGCGGGCTTTAGTGTATTGTCAGATAAACCTGCGACATTAAATCTGGAAGAGGCCTTAGAGCTTCGCAAAATTGTGCAGGCGAGTGATGGTCTCGCTTATGGCCTAACGCATACTTACCTCGGTTACCCTTTGGTGGGTGAGGCGCGTAGCATTATTGAAAGCGGCGGCATTGGCAAAGTTCGCAAGGTCTTTGTCGAATATATCCAAGGTTGGCTCGCCACTGAGGTCGATAATAAGCAAGCGGATTGGCGCACAGACCCCGCCCGCTCTGGCGGTTCCGGTTGCATGGGCGATATCGGTACGCACGCCCATAACCTTGCTGAATTTATGACAGCTAAGCGCATGACACATGTTGCGGCTGACCTCTCTATATTCGTTGAGGGTCGCCGCCTTGATGATGATGGCTCGGCGCTGTTTCGGATGGAAGATGGCGTGAAGGG
The DNA here is from genome assembly GCA_964472905.1 of uncultured Hellea sp. Taxonomy (GTDB): domain Bacteria; phylum Pseudomonadota; class Alphaproteobacteria; order Caulobacterales; family Maricaulaceae; genus Hellea. Next base: position 4,313 of record CAYYMI010000080.1, read on the forward strand.
GACTTTGTCTGCGTCTCAAGTTTGTGTGGGTGTTGAGAATGGCTTGTCTATTCGTGTTTATGGCGAAACGGGCGGGCTGGAATGGGATCAGGAAGAGCCTAATACGCTAAAGCGAACTTATGCTGACAGGCCGACTGAACTCATCCGCGCTGCGCAAGGTTACTTATCCGAAGGCGCGCAAGGATGGTTCCGCACGCCGCCAGGTCATCCCGAAGGCTATATTGAGGCCTTTGCCAATTGTTACAAAGAATTTGCACAGGCTCTAAGAACGGAGGGCGGTGTTGCCTCTGGCATTGATGCGGCTGTGCGGGGCATGGCCTTTATCGAGGCTCTGCTTGAAAGCAGCGAGAATGATTCCAAATGGACGGAGATTAAGCAGTGAAAACCATAAAGGGTCCCGCTATATTTCTAGCTCAATTTATGGGCGATGCACCTTTTGATACGCTGGGAAATGCCTGTAAATGGATGGCAGATGCGGGTTATAAAGGCGTGCAAATCCCGTCTGATAATCCTGTCTGTATAGACTTGAAACTTGCGGCTGAAAGCCAGGATTATTGCGATGAATATCTGGGTAAATGTAAAGAATGGGGCGTGGAGGTCACAGAGCTTTCAACCCATATTCAGGGTCAACTTGTGGCGGTTCATCCTGCTTATGACACGGCATTCGATGCTTTTGCGCCTGAATACCTTCACGGTAAGCCGGATGAGCGCCAGCGCTGGGCCGTTGAACAAGTTAAGTTTGCGGCTAAAGCGTCGGAACGTATGGGGCTCACCAATAGCGTGAGTTTCCCGGGGGCACTTGTGTGGCCCTTTATGTATCCTTGGCCGCAGCGCCCTGCAGGATTGGTTGAAGAGGGCTTTAAAGAGCTGGCTAAGCGCTGGCGTCCTATCCTAGATTATTACGACGAGTGCGGTGTCAATGTTTGCTATGAAATTCATCCGGGCGAAGACCTACATGACGGCGTGACCTTTGAGCGCTTCTTAGAAGAAGTTGATGGCCATAGCCGTTGCAACATTCTCTATGATCCCAGCCACTTTATCTTGCAGCAACTCGATTATCTCGCCTTCATCGACCATTATCACGACCGCATTAAAATGTTCCATGTCAAAGACGCAGAGTTCCGTCCTAACGGCAAGTCTGGGGTTTATGGCGGCTATCAGGGCTGGGTTGAACGTCCAGGACGTTTCCGTTCTCTTGGCGATGGTCAAATCGATTTTAAAGGCATTTTCAGTAAACTCTCCGCTTATGACTTTGATGGCTGGGCTGTTGTCGAATGGGAATGCGCGCTCAAGCACAATCAAGACGGCGCGCGCGAAGGGGCACAATGCGTCAATGATCACATCATCCGCGTTACCGACAAAACCTTTGACGATTTCGCAGGCGGCGCAGCAGATGCAAAAACAAACAGAAAAATGCTCGGCTTAAGCTAAGCGATAAAGGGGAAGAAAATGGCAACTACGACGATGGCAATGAATCAAGGCGTAAAGCCTAATCAATTGTTTTTGCTCAGTTGTATTGCGCTTTGCGTAACGGCAATGACATTTGCGATACGGGCGGGAATGCTCAATGATTTGGGGGCGGAGTTTAGCCTTTCCAAAGCTCAATTAGGCTGGACGGCTTCAATGGCCTTTTTCGGCTTCCCTGCTGCGACAGTTTTGGGTGGGGTGCTTTATAATTCTATTGGACCGCGCAAGATTATGATTATTGCCTTTCTGGGGCATATCCTTGGTTTGCTCCTGACGATTTTCGCGGGCGGGTTTTGGGGTCTGATGATCTCGACCTTCTGCGTTGGCTTTGCCAATGGTTCAGTCGAGGCGGCGTGTAATCCCATGATTGCGAATATGTACACAGATAACAAAACAACAATGCTCAATAAGTTTCATGTTTGGTTCCCCGGCGGTATCGTTGTTGGGTCACTAGCCGCTTTGTTGGTGAAAAAACTTTTTGCTGGGGCAGGCTCAACATGGCAGATGGAAATTGCCGTCATGCTTATTCCGACAATCATCTATGGCTGGATGATATTTACGACAAAATTCCCCGATGTCACAGAAGATAAGTCTGAATTGACAGATACGGGTGCTAATCTGAAAGCGCTGATTTCACCGCTTTTCATTTTCATGTGCGTCTTAATGACAATCACCGCAACGACTGAATTAGGTACGCAACAATGGGTTGGTTCATTACTTGAAAGCTCGGGTGCAAATCCACTCATTATCCTAGCTATTGTAACGGGATTAATGGCCATTGGTCGTTACTTCGCTGGACCTTTGGTACATGCGCTTAATCCAACAGGTGTTCTGTTATTCTCCGCAGTTGTCACGACATTAGGCGTCTTCCTTTTGTCTATCGCCACAGGAGGTATGACTTATCTAGCGGCTATCGTCTTCGCGGTTGGTGTGTGTTACTTCTGGCCGACAATGGTTGGGTTCATAGCCGAATATATGCCCAATACTGGCGCGCTTGGCATGTCGATTATTGGTGGTGCAGGGATGATGGGGCTTGCTATGTGGCAACCTGTTATTGGCGGTTGGATTGATAGCGAAACCGCAAAAGCAGAAGCTGCAGGTGTTGTTGGTAATGCCGTGCAATTGGCAGCAGGGCAGGCAACTTTGGGTAAAATCCTGCTATTCCCAATAGTTCTGGTGTTGGCTTTCGGTTTCCTCTTTGCCCTTCGCAAGACATTTACGTCAGGAGCATCTCATGGGTAATATTATGATGGAGCGACGCGATGCTATTAAGTCATTGCTCGCTATTTCTGCTGCGGGGGCTTTGGCTGCTTGTACGGGCAAGACAGAGAGCGGAGAGGCAAAATCTGCTGCGTCAGCCAGCTTGAAATATGCGTCTGAAGGTAAGTTTTTTGAGGCTCAAGAGTTGGCCTTACTAACTGTTTTGGGCAATACGATTATTCCGAAAACGGAAACCGCGGGAGCAGGTGAAGCGGGTATTGCCGAAACACTTCAGCAATTGGTTTCCGATTGGGCCGATGATGATTTTAAGCGCTATTGGCGCGGCGGCTTGAACCGTCTTAAAGCAACTTTGCTTAAAAGCGGAGGTCAAGGATTTGAAGTGCTGTCAACAAAACAACGTGAAAATATACTGGGTAAATATGACAGTGATGTCTTTGGCGGGGCAATAAAAAGTGATTTTTATCGCGATATGAAACGAACAATCGCAACGGCTTATTATATGTCTGAGCTGGGCGCGACAGAGGAGCTTCACTATGAACCCGTGCCTGGGGAGTGGAGGGGAGATGTTCCATTTTCTGAAATTGGAAAGGCGTGGGCTACATAATGGCTGATTTTGATGCAATAATAGTTGGCTCTGGCATGTCTGGAGGCTGGGTCGCTAAAGAATTGACTGAACGTGGTCTGAAAGTCGCTGTAATTGAACGAGGCCGTAATATCGAACCAGTCGAATCTTACAAAGATTGGACTGATCCTTGGGATACGAAAAACCTTGATCGGACAACACCTGATGATTTGAAAAAGCATCCGATACAATCGACTGTCTATGCCTTTAATCAAAATACCAAGCAATATTGGGTTGATGATAATGAAAACCCGTATGAAGTTCCTGAGGGTCAAAGTTTTGATTGGCGCCGCGGATATCATAAAGGCGGTAAATCGATTATGTGGGCGCGTCAAACTTACCGCCTGTCGGAAATAGACTTTAGTGCGAATAAAAAAGACGGCACGGCTGTGGATTGGCCAGTACGCTATAAAGATATCGCGCCATGGTATGATCATGTTGAACGCTTTGCAGGAATTTCAGGATCCAAGGAAGGCATTGAAATTTTACCAGATGGTGTGTTTCAACCACCGCAAGAACTCACCACAGCGGAGATAGCTTTTAAGGGTATTATTGAAAATTCATTTCCGGGTCGTCATGTCATTCCGGGTCGTGCTGCGCATTTAACTGAACCGACACAAGAGCAGCTCGATTTGGGTCGCGGGAAATGTCAAAATCGTTCTCTTTGTGAGCGCGGCTGTAGCTTTGGGGCTTATTTTAGTTCCATCGCAGCGACACTGCCGGCCGCAGAACGTACAGGTAATCTGACAATGTTGACCGATACAATGGTGCAGAAGTTAGATTACGATCCCAAAACAAAAAAAATCTCCGGTGTGAAAACCATCAACACAAAGACGAAGGCGGGTAAGACATATACTGCGAAGATTGTGTTCTTAAATGCCGGAACGATTCCGACAACAATGATTTTGCAAAACTCAGCAACAGAGGCGTTCCAAACAGGATTGGCGAATTCGTCAGGTCAAGTTGGCCATAATTTGATGGATCATCTTTACGGCTCTCGCGGGCGCGGAGTTATGCCGGGTATGATGGATAAATATCATTCAGGTCGCCGCCCTAATGGATTTTATATCCCGCGCTTCAGAAATAATACAGAAGAGGGAAAAGACTTTATCCGCGGCTTTGCTTATCAAGGCCGTGCGCTACGCGGAAATTGGAGAAGTAAGATTGGCGGGCCAGGGATTGGCGAGCGTTTCAAACAAGAGGCGCGTATACCTGGACCGTGGTTTATCTCATTGACATGCGCTGGCGAAATGCTGCCGGACTTCCGAAATAATATTAGCTTACACGCAAGCCGCAAAGATAAATGGGGTATGCCAATCCCGATTATTGATGCCAAATTGCGCGCGAATGAATTGAAGCTCATGGGGCAAGCTGCTCATGATACAAAGGCAATGCTTGAAGCCGCTGGCGTACAGGATATTTCCGTCCAAGCGCCTGAGGAAGCCTCGTCTATTACTGTGGGTGATGGTATTCACGAAATGGGCACAGCGCGTATGGGCCGCGACCCAAAGACGTCAGTCCTAAATGAAT
>CAYYMI010000081.1:0-9125 GCA_964472905.1 uncultured Hellea sp.
TTTGTGTGACGGCACTCTTAATCCCGAAGTTACAGCGGTACGATAGCTGTCGCTAGCTGACTGCACCGGTTGGGCCTAACACATCACAAAGACCCGGCACCTCTGCGGTCGTAACTCCGCAGCGCTCAGCCTCATCGTCCGAATGCCACAAACCTACGCGATTGCTTGTCTTCGTGCAATTTTATTGAAAATAAAATGCACTAACATCCGGAACATCATCTTGATTGAAGTGTAAGAACAAATCTCAATGACGCGCATTTTATAACACAGTCCGAATTCGTGAGGATTAATCTCATTGTTTATTTTATAAGCGGTTGAAATGCTTAGGGGGTCTAAGGGTGGTTATTGAGGATTGAGTTTCTAAATTGTCACACTGACGCCAGCATCGCTTGCCCGGTGTCCATATCTAGGATTCGCCTCGTGCTGGAATATTTAGAGCTGTAATATTAGGCTTGGATACCGGGCGTTTCCTTTGGAACCGCGTCGGTATGACGAGTTTAGAGGTAACGTAAATTGACCTCATAGCTACGGATGTTTAGGTGTGTCTATATGGACAATGCGAGAACTTTTGGCGCGCAGGCGCAAACTTATGCCTCTGCCCGGCCCCATTATCCGCCTGAGCTTTATGATTGGATTGCGTCACAATCGCCCGCCTTGAATAAGGTTTGGGACGTTGGGACAGGGTCAGGACAAGCGGCGGTGTCTTTGGCCGAGCGGTTTTCACAGGTTTATGCAACGGATATAGATAGTGAGCAAATTGCTCATGCCGCCGAGCATGCCCGTGTTCAGTATTTTCAAGCCAAGGCGCATCACTCAGCTTTGCCGCCAAGTTCTGTTGACGCCGTGACGGTCGCAACAGCCCTGCATTGGTTTGATCATAAATTGTTCTGGGAAGAGGTCGCGCGCACCGCAAAACCGGGCGCGCTTTTTTGTGGGTGGACCTATCATAGGTGCTATACCGACACAGATGTTCATGAGCATCTTATCGAGCCTATCTTAGAAATAATTGAGCCTTATTGGGCGGAGGGCAACCGCTTGAGTTGGCGAGGCTATGCCCCCGATGAACTTGCTATGCCCTTTAAGGTTATCCATATGCCAGAGTTTGAATGTCATCTATCATGGACTCCCACTCAAATCGCGGCGCTCATCACCTCTTGGTCGGCTCATAAAAAAGCCCGTATGGATGGGCATGAAGAGAGGTTAGTTCAAATAGAACAGAAAGCCCTCCGCGAGCTTAATGATAAAGCAAGACCGTTTATCTTGCCGCTGAATACGCTCGCGTCGAGGGTGAATTAGGCCTCACGCTTTACATAAGCGATTGTTGTAAAGACCAAGCCAATAATCCAAAGCCCCGGCCCGACGATAGAAGCCGGAAACTCTATCCCGCCTTGCATCACTGGAAATAAGAGAAAGCCTATATCTTCTGCCGTAATGATAAAGGCGGCGACCCAATACGCGGCTTTGTTATTTTGCCAGTTAAACCATGACAGGATAAGCCCGAAAACACCGAGATATATGAGCGTCCAATGGCCTTGGGCGAGGCGGCCTGCCGCTTCGGATAAGGTGCCGTCTGCGGCGCGCTCGCTCAGCCGCGAGATGCCAAGCGCAATATGAAGAACGGACCATAGCGCATAGGCGATGGCCCCGATTTTTGCTGCCCACATTATTTGGCCTCCTGCATTTCGGTCTTATAAAGCTCAGGGAGAAACTCTGCGAGAATTCCCATTTCTTCTTCGGCATGACGCATGAGGTCAAGCGAGCTAGATTTTCGCAGCGCCGCTAGGCGCGCTAAATATGTATTGCCGAGAATACCCTCAATAGAGCCTTTGGTGTCATTACCGTCACGTTTCGCCACATGGCCCATCCAAAAGCGGCTCAGCATGACCGCGCCATTATCTGTGTTGCGGATGATGTGGCACATTTTACCGCCATTAATCGGCTTTTCCAGCAGTCCTGGCCGTGCGCAAACCGCCACGTCATCGGGGCGTAAATGTGATGTATCGCCTAATATCTCTTCTGGCGGGACAAATTGGATACGTAATTTGTGCACATCAGACCCAATATATTCATGCACGAGATGGCTAGCGCCGACATAGTCGCCCGGGGTTTTATTCTCCCAGTCCATCCAAAGATGGGCCTTTGGATGCCAGCGTTTATAGTGCTCAGATGTCTGCATATAATCAGCGAACCACCATTTGACCATCTTGGCCTTAACATCGGGCATAGGGGTGAGGGCGGAGACTTGATAGACACCATTGGCTTGGCGCTTCACGTCGGATTTAAACGCGTTAAAATTCTCAGAGGAAAGAAAATCAGCGTTCGGCCCGCCAGAAAAGGGCGGGAGGCCGAAAGCGGCGATGCCTAAAAAGAGAACCAACCCGGTCGTTAAATACCGTTTTTTCATATCATCCCCTATAGGGCGATATGTTATGGGATGATGTGTTTAGCGTCAATAATTCAAGGCTGACTATAAAACATTCAAAATGGCTTCGGCCAGTCTTGGAATATTACCCGCATTCGCTCCTGCGATATTCATACGGCCTGAATTCATGATATAGATAGCATGATCATTGCGCAGAGCTTCGGCTTGGGCTTGCGAGAGGGGTAAGGTCGAGAACATCCCATTTTGATCTTTAACCGCGCGTGACATGGCTTCGCCGCCTTGTACATCAAGCGATTCGGAGAGTAGCTGACGCAGGCCGCGCATCCGCTCGCGCATTTCATCGAGTTCGCCTTCCCAAATTTTACGCAAATTTTCATCACGCAGAATGCGGGTCACAATCGCCGCGCCGTGATCGGGCGGCATAGAAATGATCTTGCGCTGGATCGCGCCAAACTGGCTTTTCGCCGCTTGCGCTTTTTCAGGGCTTTGCGTAATAGCCGCAATGAGGCCCGTGCGTTCGCGGTAAAGCGCGAAGTTCTTGGAACAGCTCGCCGCGAGTAAAACCTCGGGGCAAATCTCGATCATTTTGCGCAGGCCGTAAGTATCCTGCTCCATGCCGCGCCCCAATCCGAAATAGGCCAGATCGACATAAGGGAATAATCCGCGCTCTTGCATAAAGGGGGCGAGACGGTCCCATTCTTCGGGAGAAAGGTCCGCGCCTGTCGGGTTATGACAGCATCCATGGAGGAGGACGATATCGCCGCGCTTGGCGTGCTTATCCAGATAATCCAGCATGTCTTCGAAATCCACGCCGAGAGTCTCGCGGTTATAATAGGGATAGCTCCCCATCTTTAATCCAGCCTCAGAGATCAGCGGAATATGATTGGCCCAAGTCGGGGTCGAGGCCCAGACCGTGGCTTCGGGCGCGACGACTTTTAACAGCTCAGCGCCCAGACGTAGCGCGCCAGAGCCACCTGCTGTTTGCGAGGCGCCAATGCGGCCTTCGGTTATGGCGGGGTGATCTGCACCCAGCATAAGCGCGATCATATCGGCGCAATAATCCTGGTTTCCTGTTGTTCCGACATAAGTTTTGGTGGTTTCTTCGCGGCCCCACATTTCCTCGGCCAGTTTAACGGATTTTAGGATAACGGTTTGTCCCGTCGCGTCCTTATACACCCCGACGCCGAGGTCGATTTTTTCTGCCCGCATATCGGCTTTGCATTGCTGCATGATTTCCATGATCGCGTCATTGGGACGGGGATGAAGGGCCTCAAACATATCGAACTCACTTTGCGGTCAGAGGGGCTGTAAAATTAGAGGCTTGGCCTAACGCAATAGGGGGGTAATGGAAAGCGAGAAAACGCGTAAATAACAGTTTTGGTCAGTCCAGCACGCGCGCTTCTTCGATCAGCATAATCGGCACGCCTTCGCGGATAGGATAGGCCAGCTTGGCTTTCTTGCTGATAAGTTCGTTGGTCTCGGAATTATAGGTCAGCGGCGCGCGGGTTTTGGGACAAACCAGAATACTGAGCATTTTAGGGTCGATTGTACTCTCGGCTGACATTCTTGGGTCCTTGCGGGCTTATTGCGTGGGCTGGGATCCAGATTGTCCCATATTTTTTCCGGCGTAAAGATGCATAAGACCGATGAGTAATCTGCGGCGATCATCTGTAGTTTCTGCCTCAATCAAGGACTGCTTATCTTCGGCCTCAAAGGGACTGATCATGGCGGCCTGATTAATCAAAACGGGGAGCGGGATTTCGGCCAGACTATCCCAATTAATCTGCACGCCTAAGGTTTTGGCAAAGGCTTTCATGGCCACCGTTAAAGCCCCGCGGTCACTGCGTCCAGATTCAGAGAGCGCTTCGGAGGTTTGCTTGACATTATGGATATCGGCGTCAGCTTCAAAGTTTGCAAAACTAATCCGTGCTTGGCGGTAGGGGGTTTTAACCTCAGGCTCGCTGATGATACGAAACCGCTTAAGGCCCTTCAGGACTACCATATAGCGCCCATCATCCATTTCCGCGAATTGGGTAATGCGGCCTAGCCCGCCAATTTCAACAACCTCGTCGCTTTTTTTATTTTTCTTTTGCACCATGCCGATCAGGCGGTCGCCTTTCAGGGCGTCATCAATCATATTGAGATAGCGCGGCTCGAATATATTGAGCGGTAAATCACAGGCCGGCAGTAAAACAGTGCCGCTGAGGGGAAATATCGCCACTTGCTCTGGCGTGGTGCGGCGGGTCAAAGATTTATAATGAACGCTCATAACTTATAGGTGGGTTTAGGGGATGATTTTGTCAATTCGTTTTAGGGTCACATTATTGTTTGTCATAATTGTGTCAGCGCAATTGCCTAAGCAAACAAAATTGATGAGAGCTGTCTTCGGCCCTCGACGGAGACCTCTGAGGTTGGGCCTTCGGCTTCGAATATGGTCAGCAAAAATAGCCGCGCGGCTTCATTTTTATAGGCTCTGTTTTTACCGATAGAGTAGAGCAAATGCTCCACCGCTTCGCCGTTACGGCCAGAGGCGGCGAGGGCTTTCGCGAGGGCAAGCCGCGCGTCCAGATCATCGGGCTTGGAATTGACCGCCGCTTTTAGCTCGGCCGTTGCGTCAGGCGCAGGGGCTGGCTCGGCGGCGATGGTTAATTGAGAGCGCACCGCCGCGATTTCAGGATGATCCGTGATAGAGGCGTCGGCGCTGGCGATGAGGTCAGCCGCGCCGGCTTCATTGCCAGTTTCAATATAAATCCGCGCAAGGCCTGCCATGGCTTCGGGGTTTTTTCCGTCTAGCGTTAGGGCTTGTGCGTAATCTTGCGCCGCGCCGCCCGGATCGCCCGCTGCGAGGCTGTCTTTGGCCCGCGCGGTCAGCTCCGCCGCTTCGGCGATGGGGTCAGAGGCCCCGCTGAGACGGCCGACAAATTTCTGCAGCTCTGATTCTGGCTGGCCGCCCATAAAGCCATCAACGGCTTCCCCGTCTTTAAAAGCAAAGACAGCGGGGATAGACCGCACGCCAAGCTGTCCCGCCACGGCGGGGTTGTCATCAATATTGATTTTGACCATTTTCACCGCGCCTTTGGCCTCGGTGACGGCGCGTTCCAGCGCTGGCATCAACTGCTTACACGGCCCGCACCACGGCGCCCAGAAATCCACGACGACGGGCGTCTCTTTACTGGCCTCAATCACGTCGTCCACAAAGGCGGCATCAGAACTATCTTTAATCACATCAAGCGCAGCATCGGTCATGGGTGAGTATCCTTAAAAATCTACCGCCAATGTGGGGATGGAGGGGGGAGAGTCAAGTAGGGGAATTCAGGATAACTATAGCATCTATTATATCGTGATTACCGCACTCGATGCTTTTGGTGATCGCGACCCATATCCCCAGAGTCCAATATTATTACTAATACAATGCTAGATTTGTTAACTTATGGGATATTTTACAGATGACTATATTTGAGTCTAATCTGCATTGAGTGTTGTATCGGAAACGGCTTGAATTCTCAAACTGCACTATCTACATCAACTCATGGCTTATAATGGACTGATTTAATTGTTCTTGGTTTGCTACCTTTGTAACAGATAACTCCCTTTCCCTTAAGTCCCTCGGGAGCCTCTCCCTCTCTGATTCTATAATATGTGGATCTGACCACCTGTTTCCCAGTTCTATTGTTGGTGACACCGCTTGACCCCAAGTGAACGATATCAGCCCTGAGGGCATAAATAGGTTTTGGTGGTGGTTCCACCCCATCGCGCTTTGCTACATTGATATCGCCAAGTGCCATTAATTTGAGCATTTTCTTTGGCTTTTTAAAACGACCTTCAACTATAAAAGTAACATCTTTCATCGCCTTACAATCTGCGATAGTTTGACTGAAGTCATGGGAATTCAGTAATGACCCGCTTCTGATAGTCGCGATGCCGAAGGCTATAATAACAATCGTTAGACTTCCTTTGCCCATAGGAATTAGTCTTAAAGTCTAAACATTAAAAAGGCTTAAATATTGCTATTGCGGTTGGTTTGTTCTATTGGGGCGATCATTTTTGTCTCGGTTAAAAGTTGAAATTTTCAAGCGTGAAAGTTATTTGGCTTTCGGAAGAATCAAAAGCGCACTAAACCTGTATCTGCTTTGAATTAAGTAATTAAACAAACCGCACCGTAATTCGTTCTAACCCTTCTATGCCGCCGGAGAGTTCATCGCCGACGCTCACGGGGCCGACACCGGCGGGGGTACCTGTATAGATTAAGTCACCGGGCTTAAGGTCCATGTCTTTGGTCAAGTAATCTATAATCTCATCCACGGACCAGATCATTTTATTGAGCGCAGAGTGCTGGACGACATCTCCGTTTTTCCGCAGCACGATACGCGCGGCAGAGAGGTCAACATTGCCAGCCAGTGTTAGGGCCGAGCAGGGCGCGGAGAGGTGAAAGTTTTTCGCGCGCGCCCAAGGCCCGCCTTTGGCTTTGGCTTTGGCCTGCACATTGCGCCGCGTCATATCTATGCCGACGCCATATCCAAAAATGCCGTTGTTTATGTCTAGTGGCCCCATTGCGACCACAAGTTCGACTTCATAATGCAGGTTTTCCGTAAAAGGCGGGAAGGGAATATCGGCCCCGCTATTGACGAGGGTTTCAGGAGCCTTGGTAAAAATCACAGGTTCTGAGCGCTCGATGTCACCGCCCATTTCGACTACATGGTCGGCATAGTTTTTGCCCACGCAGTAAATGCGCCGCACGGGAAAGCGTTTATCACTGCCCGCGATGGGCAGGCTCATGGGATCTGAGGGCGGAAATGCAAAATTCATAATTTGTCCCTTTACCCTTCCCGATTTAGAGCTAGTCTAACAGCATAAAGGAGAGCTGCCAATGCGTGTTGTCGATGTGCCGATAGACAAAATCTATGTCCCTGCTGCGAAAAAGAAAACCTTGGATGAAGAGAAGATCATGCCGCTCGCCGAAGACATTTTAGAAAATGGTCAACAAAGCCCGATTTATGTTCGGCTGGGCAAAGACCGCTATGTTCTCCAAGAAGGTTTGCACCGTGTTGAGGCGATGAAGCTTTTGGGCTCTGACACGATTGAAGGTCATATTATCCAAGCCAAAAAACACTAAAGGAACTCCTTATGAAAGCCTTACGCACGCCCGAAGCCCGATTTGCCAATATCCCTGATTATCCCTTTAAGCCGCATTATGTGACGGTGGGGGATAAGCTTCGTTTGCATTATGTCGATCATGGGCCGCGCGACGGGCGTATTGTCATTATGATGCATGGTGAACCGAGCTGGTCATTTCTTTATCGTCATATGATCAAAAATGTCGCCGGGGCGGGGTTTCGTGTTTTGGCGCCCGACTTGATTGGATTTGGCAAATCCGACAAACCCACCGAAACGTCGGACTATAGCTATACGCGGCATATGAAATGGATGACCGCATGGTTCAAACATGTGGATGTTAAAGACGCTGTTTTGTTCTGTCAGGATTGGGGCGGGCTATTGGGTCTGCGTTTGGTCGCGGCTTATCCTGATAAATTTGCGGGGGTAGTTGCGGCCAATACATTTCTGCCGACGGGCGAGCGTAAGCCTGGCGAGGCCTTCACCAAATGGCGTGAATTTTCCCAGACTGTGCCTGAATTTCCGGTCGGCGGCATCTTACGCGGGGCGACGGTTAAGCCTTTAGGCGACGGCGTAGAAGAGGCCTATAACGCGCCCTATCCCGATGAGAGCTATAAAGCGGGCGCGCGTATATTTCCTGCTCTCGTTCCGATTACTCCCGATATGGACGGGGCCGCGGATAATCGCGCAGCGTGGAAAGTTCTGGGTAAATTTAACAAACCCTTTCTAACGGCGTTCTCCGACCAAGACCCTGTCAGTAAAGGCGGCGATAAACTCTTTCAAAAATTAATTCCGGGCTGCAAAGGTCAACCGCATCAAATCGTCAAAGGCGGCGGGCATTTCCTCCAAGAAGATGTGCACCGTGAGCTCTCAGAAATTATCGTCGATTTCTGCGCCACGCTGTAATTCGCGCATAAAAAACCCCGCTCAAATGGCGGGGCTCTAATTTTAATGTATGAAAGAGTTTACTCTTCTTCTGATTTAGCCTCTTCAGCCTTAGCAGCAGGTGCCTCTTCAGGCGCGCCGCCTTCATCAGCTTCAGGGTTTAGGAATTCTTCCGGCGCGTCGCCCTCAAACATGCTTACCGCATTTTCAGCGCGTTCCTGATTTGCTTCTTTAATATCGGCTTGCTCTTCGGCGATTTGTGTCGCGATGACATCTTCACCTTTAGCTTGACGTTCAGCTTCATCCGTTGTCCGGGCCACATTGACTGTGACTTCAATGCTGACTTCAGGATGGAGGCGGACTTTAACCGTGTGAAGACCCAAAGCTTTGATCGGCTGTTCGAGCACAATCATATTACGCTTGATGCCTTTATCGGCGAGGTCTTCGGCAATATCACGCGCAGAGACAGAGCCATAAAGATGCCCTGTGTCGCCAGCCTTACGGATGATGACAACTGTTGATCCGTCAACCGACTTACCATCATTGACAGCCTTTTCGCGGTTTTCTTCATTGCGCTGTTCAAGATATTCCCGTTCGGCTTCGAACCTCGCCAAATTGGCTTTGGTCGCGCGAAGGGCTTTTTCTTGCGGCAAGAGATAGTTACGCGCAAAGCCAGGCTTGACGTTAACGACGTCGCCCATGGCGCCAAGTTTTTCAATACGTTCTAGGAGTATAAGTTCCATGA
>CAYYMI010000082.1:0-8394 GCA_964472905.1 uncultured Hellea sp.
CGACATTAGACGCCCCGCAGGTCGTATTAACGCCAAGCTCATTGCGAAGACGGTGTAATAAGCGAAACACATCTTTACCCGCGCTATTAATCGCCCCTACTGGCATGACGAGGGGATCAACAACAACGTCTTCGGGCTTAATGCCGTAATCAGAGGCGCGGTTGACAATACGTTTGGCCACTTCAAAGCGCACATCAGGGTTTTCGGATATACCCGTATCATCATTGGAGATCGCCACAACGGCGCAATCATGCTTGGCCACAAGCGGCAAGACACGTTCCATGACCTCTTCCTCTGCCGTTGTAGAGTTCACCAAGGCGCGGCCTTTATAGACAGACAGGCCAGATTCGAGGGCTTCTATGATTGAACTATCAATACAGAGCGGCACATCTGTCAGGCTTTGGATAAGAGGTATAACTTCAGACATGATTTTGGCTTCATCGGCCAAAGGCACACCGACATTAACATCAAGAACCTGCGCACCCGCTTCGACTTGTTTGAGCGCTTCTTTTTTGACGCGCCAGTAATTACCTTCTTTAAGCTCCTTAGAGAACAGCTTACGCCCTGTCGGATTAATCCGCTCGCCAATCATTACAAAAGGCTCGTCAAAGCCAATGACAACCTCTTGGGTCGGAGACGCTAATATCGTACGAGCCATAATCTTTCCTTAAAAGTTATGCTGTTGCGGAGGCGCGAAAATTATCATCCGTCCAGCTACCACGTTCAGTCAACCATGCAGTCGATTTTTTAACGCCGCCAAAAGGAAAGACATGAACTTGTTTTATCAATGTTGTTTCGGACTGCTGCCAATGGGCTTCAATCGGATCAACAATATCATTCGGGTCAAAACCTTTTACCATTGTGGCCATAGCGCCCCCCCGTTTTTTCAAAAAGCTAAGGGAATTACCAACACCACACATGGCCGCAAACTTGATAAGAGTTGCGACCTTTGCTGGTCCAGCAACGCCTAAATGCACTGGTAGAGTGATACCCGCCGCCTGTAAATCTTGTGTCCAATCAATGAATTTTGCGGCGTCAAAACCAAACTGTGTGACTATACGCAAGTTAAGGCCTGTTTTCTCAGCAAAATCCTGCTTTTGATGTAAAGCCTCCATAGCTGTATCATCATCAAAGTCAGGAGACCCTTCTGGATGTCCCGCAATACCCATATGGGTTATACCGTGGCGTTGAAATACCCCTGTTTCTAAAAGCTCCATCGTTGAGGCAAACTCGCCGGCTTCTTTTTCAAGGCCGCCGCCAATGACTAAAACATCACTGACCTTAGCCTCTGATGCCATACGCTTCACACGGTCTTCGAGGATATCAGCCGCTATCATACGCCGAGACGCAAAATGCGGGACGGGTTCGTAACCCAAGTCGCGAATACGCTTTGCCCCTCTTACAAGATAATCTGTTGTTTTAGAGCCAATATCCGTGATGTAAACACGCCCACCATACGGAAACAGGTCAATGATCGCATTGCTTTCAACGGCTTGCTTAGGCGATACTTCTATGGAGGCTGATATCTTAGACATGATTATTCGCTTTTTTAGGAGGGTCTATGTCATACATAGCCATGGCTGTTGCGAGAGCGCCGTACCCGACAAATTTATAGTCAAATGAAAGCCCTAACTTTAGGGCGGCTTCTTGAGCTTTTTGCTTTAGCTTCGCATCCTTAGTTTGAGCCACATAAACAAGCTTCTTATAATTTTTAAAATAGGTCTCTTTAAGATCAGGAAAACGATCTAAACCCATGCCTTTTATAATAATTGTGTCAAAATGTCGGACGAGATAATCCGTCAGAAAAAAACTCCCTAACTCGTCTTCCATCATTTTATGAAACCGACCAAGACCTGAGAAAAAAGCATAACAATGCGCGCCCGGTAATCTCATGGCTGTAGGATAGTCTTCTAAGAGCCTATCTAATCCTCCCCCTGTACCGCAATCTCCATAACCAATGATGACACGTTCATAAGATGAGGCTCGCTCATCAAGAATAGCCTTTAACTCAGGTACAATTTTTCCTGGCCTATTATGAAAATCAGCAGGTAAACATTGCAAATCAGCTTCCAGGCCTAGCTGTTTTTGCAAAAAAACAATCTCTTTCGCCAGAGCGCCGCAAGCTATTATCAATGTTTCGCAAGCGTCCGGCATTGACTTACCTATTTTTACCCATTATAGCTTTTGCCAGCTCAGAGCTCACCGCAGCGTCACGGCCATATGTATGTGCATTAATGGCATCGGCAAATTCTTGGTTTAAAGGCGCGCCGCCGACCATAACCGGTAGCTCTTTCAAAATTCCACGCTTATCAAGCTCTTCGATAACAACACCCATATATGGCATGGTTGTTGTTAAAAGGGCCGACATTCCCATTATATTGGGCTCATGGGTATCAATCGCCTCAAGAAACTCATCAACCGAGGTATTAATCCCTAAGTCAATAACTTCAAACCCAGCGCCTTCGAGCATCATGCCAACAAGGTTTTTCCCTATGTCATGAATATCACCTTTGACGGTTCCGATAACATATTTGCCAAGGCTAGAATTGTTGTCACTTTGCGCTAAGATAGGACGTAATAAATTCATCCCACCTTTCATTGCATTGGCACTCTGTAGGACTTCCGGTACAAAAAGAATACCATCTCTGAAGTCTATACCCACAATCCGCATCCCTTCGACAAGGGCGTCATTGAGAACCATATTGGCATCCCACCCCCGTTCCAGAAGGATTTGCGTGCCTTCGGTAACCTCAGGTATCATGCCATCATAAAGATCATCCTGCATTTGCTGAACAAGTTCATTATCATCTAAATCTTTGAGAATAATTTCGTCGTCTTGATCACTCATACTGTTCTCCTATGACATTAGCCGCTTACGCGAGGCCAACAATTTGACCCTCTTCATCTAAGCCAATATCCAAAGCCGCTGGGTGTCGCGGCAATCCAGGCATACGCATAATTGATCCACAAATCGCGACAACAAAACCTGCACCAGCATTTAACGTTGCCTCACGGACTTCGACTGTATGATCAGAGGTCGCGCCAAGCTTCTTTGCGTCTGTTGAGAAACTTGATTGCGTTTTGGCGATACAAATCGGCAAATGCCCATATCCAGACTTTTCCACTTCGCGAAAGACACGCTTCGCATCAGCTGAAATGATAACATTTTTGGCGCGATAAATTTCCTTGGCAACCTTCTCGACTTTAACGGCCAGTTTATCGCCATCATCATACATAAGGTTGATTTTAGGTTTAGGCTTATCAAGTTCAGCCTTTACGAGTTTTGCAAGATCAACAGCACCCTCGCCGCCTTTTGCCCAATGGCTAGCAATAACCATCGGTACGCCTTCTGCGTCACAAATTTCTTTAACAACGGCAATTTCTTCATCTGTATCATGAACAAAATGATTAATAGACACGATTGGCGTCACACCAAACTTTTTCAAATTTTGAATATGGCGCTCAACATTCACACAGCCCGCTCTAACGGCATCGACATTAGGAGGCGTAAGTTCGTTCTTCGCAACACCACCCTGCATTTTCATCGCGCGAATAGTACAAACAAGAACAACAGCGTCAGGTCTTAAACCTGACTGCCGGCATTTAATATCTAAAAATTTCTCAGCGCCCAAATCAGCGCCAAAGCCAGCTTCTGTCACAACAACATCTGCCATCTTTAAGGCTGTTTGCGTTGCGACAACAGAATTACAGCCATGGGCGATATTGGCAAACGGGCCGCCATGAATAAAGGCCATGTTATGTTCGATCGATTGCACAAGGTTTGGTTGGAAAGCATCCTTCAGCAAAACTGTCACAGCGCCATCAGCGCCAATGTCACGAACAGTCACGGCTTTTTTCTTACGTGTTTTAGCGACAATAATATCACCAATGCGTTTTTGAAGATCTTTCAAATCTGTTGCGAGGCAGAAGATCGCCATAATTTCGGAAGCCACCGTAATATCAAATCCACCTTCCCGGACGATGCCTTGTGTTGGGCCGCCTAACCCCATAACGATATGACGTAAAGCGCGGTCATTCATATCAACAACACGGCGCCATGTGATACGGCGGGGATCAATATCAAGTTCATTGCCCCACTGCATATGATTATCCAGCATTGCTGAGATTAAAGAATGAGCCGATGTTATAGCGTGAAAATCACCATTAAAGTGTAGGTTAATATCTTCCATTGGAAGAACCTGAGCTCGGCCGCCACCTGCGGCTCCGCCTTTCATGCCAAAGCATGGTCCCAATGACGGCTCACGAAGACAAACCATAGACTTAACACCAATTTTGTTAAGTCCATCATTCAAACCCACAGACGTCGTGGTTTTTCCCTCACCCGCAGGCGTGGGCGTAACTGCCGTTACAAGAACCATTTTTCCATTAGGCTTGTCTTTAAGACTAGCAATGTATTCCAATGTAAGTTTAGCCTTGTAGTGGCCATATGGCACTAATGCGTCTGCTGGTATTCCAAGTGTTTTTTCTGCAAGTGGCAAGATAGGCTTCATCTTTGCGGCGCGAGCGATTTCAATATCAGGCGCCCCAGGTGCGGGTAAATCTTGGTTAGACATATTAGATTCTTTCTATTTTTGTTAGAATTAGCCCCTTTCAATAAAATCACTATTAATTTTTCGCCAATTGATATAATAATACCGACATTAAACACATCGCAACATTACGAGATATAGCTCCATTTTTCCTAATATTGGCAATTACTATCTTGAATATTCCCATTCGGTTATATCACTTATTAGATATGTCATTCAGTGTACCACTTAAATAGACTTCAATATTCATGAGACTTTATATGGATCGGTCATTCTCTCCACAAAGACGCAAAATTGGCCCCTATGATCTAGATGTTGCCGACATTAAAATTACAGACGTAGCGACTGAACCTACTCAAAAAGCTAAAGACGAGCTACTAAAAGCTGGTTTGTCACTGCCCAATCAAGACATTATGCGAGAAAATCGTCTCAAGAGAGTTTTACAGCAGCTCGAACAAAGAGGTTTAGCAGGTATTCTCTTATTTGATCCTGTCAATATTCGCTACGCCCTTGATGCGCGAAACATGTCTATTTGGACGTCCCGTAATTTTGCAAGAGCCGCCTTCATAAGTCGTTCTGGTTATATTGTACTTTGGGATTTTGACAGATGTGAACATCTGACGCCTCACCTGCCCTTGATAAACGAGCTTAGAACGAATGCTGGCGGCTATTATTTCGCCCATGGAGATACAGAACTGGATAATGCGGAGAGATTTGCAGCGCAAGTCGCTGAACTTGTCAAATCCCATGGAGGCGAAACACTTGCAGTCGACAAATTAGATATTGGTGTTTCTCATGCCTTGGAAAAAAAGAGCGTAAAGTTGACCACAGGGCAAGTGGTTATGGAGCATGCAAGATTAATCAAAGGACCTGAAGAAATCAAAGCTATGAAATGCGCCGCTCATGCTTGCCTCGCGTCAGTCCAAGAAATGGAAGATGCGTTAAAAGCTGGAATTTCAGAAGTTGAACTCTGGTCCGTGTTACATGCTGGGAATATAGCGCGCGGCGGAGAATGGATTGAAACACGTCTTATGGCGTCTGGCCCTCGTACAAATCCTTGGATGGCTGAAGCAGGTCCCCGCATACTTGAAGATGGTGACCTTCTAGCTTTTGATACGGATATGATTGGCCTTTATGGCTATATTTGTGACATGTCACGAACGTGGTTGGTAGGCGATAAAGCCTCTGCTGAACAAATAGAGCTTTATAAAACGGGTGTGGAGCATATTCAAGAAAATGCAAAATTACTAACCCCCGGCACATCATTTCGAGAGTTAACTTATGGAGGTCATCAACTAGACCAAAAATATAGAGCCCAACAATATTGCGTAAAAATGCATGGCGTCGGCCTATGTGATGAATTCCCAAGTATTTATTATCCGGAACAATTTATAGAAGGCGCGTTTGATTACGCCCTTGAACCCGGAATGGTGCTCTCAGTTGAAGTCTATCTCGGGGTTGTCGGCGGAAAGGACGGCGTTAAGCTTGAAAACGAGGTTTTAGTGACGGAAGGTGACCCTGTCATACTCACGCCTTATCGTTATGACGAAAAACTGCTTGCTGACGCTTAAAGTATAATGTTTGGCTTAAGTCCAAAAGATCGTGTCCAAAAAATAGGATTTTTACTCCTGCCGCAATTTTCAATGATTGCTTTTACGGCATCTATTGAACCCTTGCGCTCAGCCAACAGAATGAGCCGTCAAACTTTATATGAATGGCAAACATTAAGCTTAGACGGTCTCCCCATTACGGCGAGTAATGGCGTAACCATTACCCCCGATAAAGCCGTCCGCTTTGCACATGAATGTGACGTTGTCTTTGTTTGCTCTGGAACACGCCCTCAAAAATATTTATCTTCCACCTTACAAAACGAACTGCGCAGCTTAGCCTTAAGGGGAAAAGCCCTTGGCGCTGTTTGCACAGGGTCTTTTGCACTCGCCTATGCAGGTATTTTAACGGGATATCGCTGTACAATTCACTGGGAAGACCTTGAAACATTTAAAGAAGTTTATCCCAACTTAGATATAACAGCGACGCTCTTTGAAATAGATCGTAATAGATTCACATGTTCGGGGGGTACTGCCCCTCTAGATATGATGATTTACTCCATTAAACTCGATCACGGGGAAACTCTTGCACATAATGTTGCAGAGCAGATGTTGCATAATTTTGTGCGTGAGCCTCATGACAGTCAACGCATGGCCATTGAACATCGAACAGGTATTCATCATCCAAAATTGCTAGCCGCGATAGGATATATGGAAGCGTTTTCTGAAAATCCAATGTCCTTGGAAAAACTAGCTGAAACAGTTGGCGTATCATTACGGCAACTCGAACGGCTTTTTAAAACTGAAATGAAAACAACCCCAGCTCAATATTATATGTCAATCAGACTGCAAAGAGCGCGTCAGTTTTTACGGCGCACGACATTATCAGTCTTGGAGGTCGGCATAGCGGTAGGATTTAACTCCCCATCCCACTTTACCCAAACATATAAAAAACGCTTTGGGCACACCCCATCTGAGGAACGTAAAATTTAGCGCTTTGTTTTCTTCGTCCTAAATATAATGCGCGGATCGGCTCTTAAAATAAGGTTCATGGATCGCGGACGCGCTATCGTCACGTAATCAGATGTTTCCTTAGGCGCATCACGAACTGCTATTCTATAAACCGCATAAATTGCTAACACAGCATGTACCGTAGCCGTATAAGCAAAAAGACCGGAAGGCCCTATCTGCGACATAACAAAAGGCGCGACAGACGGGCCAATGACTGAGCCAATGCCATAAATAAGTAATAACCCTCCACTAATAGCTACAAATTCATGGGGCTGTGCATAATCATTGGCGTGAGCCGCGCTCATACCATAAACTTGCATTGAAAACATTCCATAAATAGCTCCACCAGCTAAAAGCATAAATTGGGACTCAGGTCCAAAATGCCAGAGAAAAACACCTGCGGCAGACGCAAAAATAGTCGAAAGTAAAAGCACCACACGCCGGCCTATCTTATCTGATAAAAAGCCCGCGGGCCATTGCAGAACAGCCCCAAACGCTATGACAACGCTCATAAATATTGAGATCATTAAAACGGAATGTCCTAACTCTTTTACAAAAACAGGCGCGACTCCCCAAAAAGCGCCATTCGCCATACCCACGGCGAAACATCCCCCAACGGCCAAAGGCGATGTCCTAATAAGTTTTTTAAGATTGAGTGACGTTTCTGTCACAGCCATCGGGGCCTTAGCGGCAGACAAAGATACAGGAAAAATCGCCAGACAAATCAATATTGCGACAAGAGAAAATAAAACAAACCCTTTCGGGTCTGATAAGGTTAGCATGAACTGTCCTGCAGTCACTGCCGCGAGGTCAACCATACGGTATAATGACAAAACTTGGCCGCGCTTATCATTAGGAGCTTGTTCATTAATCCAGCTCTCGATTAACAGATAAAGCCCAGCAAAGCTAAACCCTACAAAGACTCTCAGGAGTATCCAAACGGGTACACTTAACACGATGGCGTGGATAAGTGTTGTTGCTGCAATGATTGAGGATAAGGCCGCAAAGACACGAACATGCCCAACACGTTTTACTAAATATGGCGTTCCGAAACAGCCCGCAATAAATCCTGCAAAATAGGCCGACGTTAGAAACCCAATCGCCGCAACAGGAAACCCTTCTAATTGGGCCCGAACAGCGATCAGAGTTGACATCAAACCTCCGCCTGCGAGCAATATAGCTGCGGAGACTAAGAGAGCACCAACGGAAGACAAAACAGCCTTCATCACACTGACCTTTAAAGCAGACGCACTGCACCTTCGCCGGATCGGCTATAAATCGCCATA
>CAYYMI010000083.1:0-8310 GCA_964472905.1 uncultured Hellea sp.
TTATGTTCAGCAATATCAGCACGGGCGCTCAAGCTGTGATTGGCAGAACAGATGCCGTATCTTTAAGAATTTTAAGGCCTGATAACCCCTTAACGCCGATGGGTGATAAAATGGTTGTTCCTATCATTAAAGATGTTGTCCAAAAGCCAAGAATCCTCGCAGCAACAAATAAAATTAGGCGCCCACGCATGTTAGATAAACGCACGGTGTTCACTGACATTTGTCAGCAACTATTTGATGATGGCGACATGAAAGCTCATGTTTATTATTAATTTTTGTAGTAGCGCACTCGGTCAAATCACACATTATAATGTCTGCTTTTGAAAATAGCAGAAACTCCTAATGCCCGACAATCTCTATTTTAGAAGAAACATCAGCGTCTTATTTTGGGCGACTATATGTCTAAAACTATGTTGCACAAGTTGTAACAAGCCGAGTGTCCTAAAGGTTGTTAACATGTTTGAGTGTTGGCACCTCATTTACAAGTGCTCGATGACAAGCGTTTATTAGACGATCCCTGCCATATATTCTAAGCAGCTTTCTTATGTTAGATATTGTGCGCTCACGAGTTCTTTGACGGTTGCAATCGCCGATCGAAATTTTCACTAACTCACATATTTCATGCGGGAGAGATGACAGCCAGTAATCGAAATCATACTTGCTGTATAATGCATGATTTGGATGTCTATGAGCTTCGTTTGTGATGTAATGCAGATTCCAGAGAAATTGACCAAGTATTACGAGTTGGAGTGACTCGCCATTATGTAGCCTGACCAGGCGTTCTGGAAAATGCCAAGTATTCTGGGGTCTTCAGACTTCAAAACGTTATTTGCTTGCGGATCACGTTTTGAAGTAGGCAAGCGAAGCGCGGCAGACATTAGATCAACGGCTTAAAACGCCCAAAAACGGCCGCTCGCGACAATTCCAATAATTCTGCCGCGAGGTAAATATTCGACTTACTTCAGGAGCCTATTCAGGGTCGGCTCCAGCTCCTCATGGGTTTCGCCTTGCACGATGAACTGTATCATCACCTGAATGTTTGTTACCGCTTTGTCTTGAGGTTTCGCTATCCATTGCGCGACAGCCTCTTTCGCATTTGACTCGAAGCAAGGGTGGTTTGATTTAACGACGCGGATATTCTCAAGGACGCCATTCGCACGCGCATCATAACTTAAGATAACCTCGCCAACGGTCATGACGTGTTGGAGCTTCGGGCCACTGTCAACCCACATGTTTTTGCCAACAATTTTAATGTCATTCGTATCCAGACCTGTGCAACTCTCAGGCATTTTAGGCGGTACGCGGACCATATAAGTAATTTCTGAGGCGGGAATGATAAGCTCAGCATCATCGGCTGTGGCAGTAACGCTCAAAAGGCCGAGGGCACCTGCGCCCATTGCGCTCGCTAATAAGGCCGCGCTCCACCTGCGCTTGCGTGGTTTGGCGCATTGTTCCATAATTTCAGCTAGTCTCATTTTAACGCTCCTATGACGGGTTGAGGTGAGATGGGCGGTGGGACATGGCAGTGTCCTTCCGTCCTTATGGTCTCCGCCCGGCCGCAGACCATTCAGCAAGAGCGCCGCGTAGTCCTTTCTTTCGGAAGGGGAGAGCATTTCAGTAGCGGCTTGATCGGCGCGCAATTCGATGGCGAGACGCCATTGGCGCACGAGATAAGAAAACCCAAAGCTGCGCAACATCAGATCCCGCAGGACCAAGAGGCAAAGCGTGACCTCTGCATCATGGTAGCGCAAATGGGCGCGCTCATGCCTGATGAGGGCCGTTTCGTCTTGCAGACCATCGGGCACAACAACGGCTCTACGCGGCCAAGACAGCGTTAAAGGGGGCAGGTTCGAGGGCGTTGTGAAAACATCAATCTCGTCGGTGAGATCAACAGATATGACCTGCAAACGCGCCCAGCCGAATAAGGTTCGTCCTACGAGTAAAAGCGCCAAAACAAAATAGACTATTAGATAATTTATCGACCAACCGCTGGCGCCGCCTCCAATCGTCAAGGGAGCCGGGGCAGCCTCGAGGATTTCTATCGTCGGCAAACTGACAGGCGAGTTAATGGGGAGCAGAGAGATAAGCCCCGGAGTAAAGCAAAGCCCTATCAAGCCCAGCCAAATGCGCGGCGACGGGAAATGGACTCCGAGCCGCCTGCCTTTATCGCGCTGCAGTCCCCAAGCCACTAAAGCGATCATGAGTGTCCAGAGATGGGTGAGAATAAGCGCCTTAATCATCGTCGCGCTCCGCATTGAGATAAGCCTCTAATTCAGCCCACTCTTCTTCGGATAGCATATCGCTCTCGTGAAAAGCAGCTGTTGGAAGCGGCCCTTTCATTTCAAGAACAGTATCAAAAAACTCTCGCATCACTCCCGATAGGGTGCGTGCTTTGCTTTGAGCCGGCGTGTAAACGCGGACGCCGTGTTGACTATCGATCTCAAGAAGGGATTTTTCAACCATGCGAGAAAGCGTCGTGCGGGTCGTGGAAAAGGACCACTCCAATTTAGGCCCCACGTTTTCCTGTATCTCACGTGCGGATAGAGGCGAATTGGCCCAGAGGGCCTTAAGGATTGTAAGTTCGGATTTACTAGGTTGTGACATAAGTAGACATATATGTTACGTGTGTAACATTAGTCAAGACCTTATCGAAACATCCTTAGCTTATGCTTGTTTCCGGCGGATCTGAGCGTCTTAAACTCGCCTAATCATTGCCGCTCGTAATTTCTAGATTCGGTTGTTTGTTGCGCAAAAGTGTTACGTCGGGTTACGATTGAGTTTATGGTTAAAGATTATATTATTAAGACTGCTAGTTTTTTGATGCTCATTGGTTTTGCGCTCGGAATTGCCGGACAAGGTGAACTCATGAGACCGGGAATTTCATTCATGAGCCCCGAGCTATGGATTAAAATTTCACCCCTGCATGTTTGGTTGACGACCATATCACTTGTCATAATTTGCTTGAGTACAATTTCCCTCATTCGAGATAGAACGGTTTTAGGGCTATGGGCGATCTGGCTTGGACTCGGCACAGTCCCGCTTCTATATGGGGGTCTGGTGAATTCGATGCTCATCGGTCAATCGCCTGATAGTTATCTTAGAGATACTACTTACGTTACGGCGATCCGACACGCTTACGGCACCGCCGTATTAATGGTCGCGCGGGGCGGATTAAGCGCTTGGAAGCGGACGAAGTTTGAAGGCCTGCCGCTCAAAATTTCCTTTGGGTTTGCGCTTTTGATCACCGGCTCCGGAGTTGCACTGTCTCTGTTGCAGACTCAGCTTGGATTAAACGGACTTCCGAAGCGATACATCGACTATCCAGTTGAGTTCGCTGCGTTGCAATTCTACTCTAGTGTGGCGGCCATCGCTTGCTTTTTTCTAACGGCAGTTTACGTAATCCTGCTGTGGCGGCATTCAGATGAAAAAGTAGACATAATTAAAGAGGTCTTCTGAGATCAAGTTTAGTCAAATCTTTAATCCTACTGAACGTCCTAAAATCGCCTCAAGTAAGCCTCTTGGCCGTGAGGCCGTTGTCGCCCAATTAAGGACGCTCAGATAATTCTGGTTTGAGTGCTAAGCCAACTTGGCAATCTTGTATTCTTTGCCAGTTTACTCAATGAGCTGAATCGAGTCCAAAGACTTGACTCTGCGAAGCTCATTATCCTTAAAATGTTCGGCGCGAATTTTATCTCGCGCGGCTATAGCTTTTGCTGAATTTAGATCATCATATTGTGTCATCGCGTCTCTTACAGCCTCTTGATAGGTTGACAGACGCCGTGTCCAATCGGCTCTGCGTTGATCGCGAAGTTTCAGCTTTTTTGCGATATCTTCGCCAAGTTCGCGGCGGCGAAAGTCATTGATTTCCCAGTCTTGAGCGCCAGACTCGATGAGAGCTTTTTCTTGGGCTTTATAGCTGTCGATTACGCTTGCAGTGCGTCCTTGTTGCCTAACCCAAGTCGGGCTGTTTTGATTCAAGCGGGAAATTTCTAAATCTTTTTCCTCATTGGAAAGCGCCTGATCATTCACAATCAAGGACCTAGACAGCATATAGTTGTCATATTGATCCTCCCGCGCAAAAAACGCTTCGATAACTTCCTGCGAGAAGTAATTTTGACGCTCTACGCGAATTTGTTCTTTTAACGCGCCAATGGTTTGCGCATCATATTGCCCAGATTGAAACTGAGCAGATTGTTGCAAAATTCCATCGATAGCCCCTTTATATTGAATGTAATTGTCAAAAATTCTCAGGGCTTGAGCGAGGGCAGGATCGCTGAGTTGACGCTCCAATAGTAACTTAATTCTGTCTATTGTTTTAGACGAATCTTCTTCTCCCAGCGTGCTGAGATAATGATCAAACATTTTGCGGATTTTGGTGTTTATGACCAAATTTCCTGCCGCGTCCACATCTAGTGAGCTCGGTGCAGGCACACCTATTAAAGAGGTTGGTAAGACAGCCAATAAGGAGTCTTCATAGGCTCTCTCTTTTTCTGCCTCACTTGGTTCGGTGGATGATTTTGGGGCGGGCTCCACCTCGCTGGATTGGATAACAATCTCGGATTCGATGGTCGGCGCTACCTCGAGCGCCGCTATTTTTCTTTTGTTATCTTGGTTTAGGCCAAATCCTATCAACCCGCTCAAAATGAACACGGCCAAAAATATATATGTCGTATTTTTTTCAAACATGTCAGGGCGCGAGAAAGGCGGTGGATCCACCTCTAAGTACGGCTAAAGTCCGCTATTTTTAAGGCGCTGCACATGCTGGGTATAGATCGCCAAAGGATCTGATGTCCCAACGCCGCGAAGACCAAATGTCCAGTTCACCTCATCCATATGGTTCAAGACATAATCATCCCTGATGACTTGACCCATATGAGATTTGCAGCGGCCGACGACGCCATCATTCTCCTCAGTATGGGTAAAGCTCGCAAGACCTAACGCGCCGTCTGCAATATCTAATACATTGGAGTTTGTAACCGAGTTATAGGTTCCGCTCCAAGAATAATAACGAACGCCATTTACAACATGATCTCCGTCATTGACGGAATAATCGTAAACCCAGTTTGGGAAAAGCCAGCCCAACCAGCCGGTATTCGCATTATAGACGGGTGTCTCTTGGCAGGCTCCTTGGCGCAAGCCTTGTGGGTGAGCCGCATTAAACACGGCAGCATCCGCGGAGTTTAAGGCTTCAAGCGCACCGAGCGCATTCGACTGTTGGGACGGATCACCCGTTACATTGGCAATCAAATTTCCAAAGGCATTGACAATATTTGCGATTGGCCCAACCAGCGCGCCTGGCGCGCTATCGATCAAATCGGCGGTCTCGGACCCGAAATGCGGGGACCCAACAGATGTAACAGATGCCACGAGATCAGGCCGCACGGAAGCAACATAACGCGCTGTTGGACCGCCTTGCGAATGACCGATAAGATTGACTTTGGTTGCGCCTGTAACGGCCACGAGATCTTCAACATAGGCGAGAAGCTCTTCCCCGCGGGCTGTGTTCGTATCAAAAGCGGTAACGCGGGGCGTATATATATCGTCCGTTCCAACGGATTGCAGCGCGGCTTCCACACCGTAAAAATAATCATACCCAAGGGCGCTATCAAACCCGGCAAGACCGTGAACTAGGACAACGGGATGAACCGTGTCGCCAGAATCATCCGCAAAAGCGGGGGTTGCCGTTAAGGTGGTCGCCGCCAGCATAGCCGCGATTGTTGTTCTAAATTTATTCATTTTTACTCTCCCGATGATTTTAGGTCTGGCAAATTTACCTAGACTTTTAGGTTAGGCTAACGACATCCCATTAAGGTTGGGTTGTGTTTTGCGATAGGTATTTAGGCGTGTCGGAGCCTGAATATTCAAACGTTTCCGCGCAGCCTCTAAAGGCTCAGCCAGCAGTTTTTCATAGTCCTCTCCGGGAAGCCATTTAGCTTTTCGGCCATTACGAAAGGCCTCCCATATGGCTGCAATCTGAACGCGACCATCCTGGACCCTAAGGCGGCTCAACATGGATAAAACTGCAATGGTAGCCCATCCCAAACCTTTGGTTTGACCATAAGAGAAGGCAACCAAGCAGGATTCATCTAGTGGTTCATCAGGGCTATATCCTGTTAGAACATGCCAAATATCATGCACGTCTCTGAGCCGGCGCTTATACCATTCATAAGGATGTTGAATATTTTCATCCAAGGCCTTGATATTGCTTATATCGGCTAGTCCGGCAGCAGAATAACCTGTGGCTTCCATCATCTTGTGATAGCTATGCCCGACGGTTCCAACGGCGAAGCTTTTCCTGTAATTTGGGTCGCTCAGGAGGTCCGCAAGTTCAAGTTTTTGGGACGCTATTTCTCCGCCTTGTTTAGTTCGAAGTAATTTTTGATATCCTTTGGCATTTGCACCGCGGTTCATGGCTTGCATGACAATAAAAACTTGTTGCGTATCCTTTGGATCCGCCATGAGAGCTTGCCCGGCCGTGATACCGGTCTTCCAATCCGGCTTATAATTTAAAAACTCAGTCATCGAATTCCCCTAAGCGAATCTTCATTTTTGCTAGGTCGCCTGATGATATTTGACCCAATCTGAATGAATGTTTAGGTTAATCTGAGGGACAAAGTCTTAGCCGAAGGTGACAAATTTTTGACAAATCGCGCCAAAACGACCCAATCTACCGGCAGCGCGATGCCAAAAGTTTTGAGTAGTTGGACGCGTGTATTACTGGATGGTTTGATCGCAGAAGGCTATGACGGGGTTGCTATAGCGGCTAAAGCTGGGTTTTCAGTCAGTGACTTTGACGATCCAAACGGACGGTTTAAGCTTGACCGAACATCCGAGTTTTGGCGCCTTGCCGTTCAAGAGACCGGTGATGATGCAATCGGTATTAGGGTTTCAAAACATGTTAGGCCAACCACTTTTCATGCTCTCGGCCTTTCTGTCGCAGCGAGTAGAAATTGGCATGAAGCCTTACGCCGAATGGAACGATATTCCGAGGTCGTGAGCGACTCTGAAAAAATCATTATTACAATTCATGATGATCACTGGGAGTATGTTCTTTCTCCGGGAGCACAGACTTACCGGGCATCTGTCGAGTCCTTAGATGCTATTATGTCCCATATGATCAGAACCTCACGTTCAAGAGTTGATGGATTTAAATCACCTCTTCGCGTGGAGCTTGCCCGACCGAAACCTCGCGACCACCAGACTTTTTCAGAGTTTTATGGATGCCCAATTAGATATGATGTCGACATCAACCGTATAATATTGCCTCTAGATCTCATGCATGCCCCGCTAAAAACCTCGAACATCAGTTTGGCAAATCATGGTGATAACATTGTGCAAAACTATTTGGATCAAGTTGGAACTGACCCTTTGGACCAAAAAATCCATCAAGCTATTGTCAATACGCTCTCATCTGGAAACGCAAACATTCAAATGATTGCACGCGAAGTTGGCATGAGCGTAAGATCTCTCCAACGTCATTTTTCTGATGTTGGCGGTACGTTTAGCGAACGCGTGAGTAAAATCCGTACCAATTTAGCTCGAGATTATCTTTCCCAAAACACCTTGCCGATAACTGAGATCGCTTTTTTACTTGGCTATGGCAATACTGCGAGTTTTTCACGCGCATTCAAATCCTGGACAGGTCAAACCCCGACGCAATATCAACGCCGTATTTGAAATTTAGGCGTATATATCGAATGCAAACCCAATTTACCTAGGCCGTCTGAACACTAAAGCGGTGTCGATAGTCCGATAGAATTCCCAGCCGCCTTCCGCTTCTTTATTGAGCTGTTCGGTTAGCTTTTCACAAAACCCCAAGCCAACATTGCGTCTGACGCCTTCTGGCTTGACGACCTTGTATTCATATAGGGGTTCTGGTGGCATGTTCTATTCCTGATACTTTACTTGTACTTTGCTGCCTTCAATAGCGGCCATGCGTCCTCATAAGGCATAACCCGGCATGTTGATATTATAACCGCTTTAAGCTTTCACCCAAGGTCCGCTTTGCCCCCTAAACTGAAATAATTAGCGTCTTATTTTGGGTGCGTTTTAAGCCGCTTGGCTAATGTCCACTTTTTCTGGCAAAGCAGATATTAGATAAATCCTCTAACACCTGAATTACTGGCCAATTTAGAACCGCATAAATTTAGTTATGCCTATACTTATCTTAGAAAAATGTACTTTTACGGACTTTATTCCGCAGTATCCCAATAATTCAGTCCAAGGCATAAACACCTAGTTCATTTCCAGATGGGTCTTTGAAATGGAAACGTTTACCGCCCGGAAAGCCATAGGTTGGAACGCAAACCT
>CAYYMI010000084.1:0-8292 GCA_964472905.1 uncultured Hellea sp.
ACAAGGACTTTCATAATTTACTCCGAAAATTTAGGGGAGGTTTAAATCTTTTATAGTGCGTTTTATATGCGCCCTATGGGCGCAGAAAACAAGACCTCTGATAGGCCTTATTATGCAAAAAGTTGCATAATATTAAGAATGATTACATCTGTGATTATCAGAAGTCTTTACATCTCTATATGACGTCTCTCATGATCAAGTAGCCATTGTTTCTTATCAACACCGCCCGCATAGCCGCCTAATCCGCCACCTTTGGCAATCACTCGGTGGCAGGGAATAATCAACGCTAACCCGTTATTTGCATTAGAACTGGCAACCGCCCTGACAGCTTTTTCATTTCCTACAGCAATCGCAAGGTCTGTATAGGCACACGTCGTCCCGTAAGGAATCTCTTGTAAGGCTTTCCAAACTTGGTTTTGAAACGCTGTTCCCGTCGGCGCGAGAGGGGTTGAAAAAGATTTCAATGTCCCTTCAAAATAAGCCTTCAGTTCAGCCTCAATTTGATCTGTAATTTTCGTCCGGCCCGGAATAACGGCGCGGCCATAGGCTTTGCGTAATTTTGTAAATCCGCGCTCCATATTTTTACGTACCGTAAATTCGAGCATATAAAGGTAAGCATCATCACACACGGCGAGCATGGGGCCCTGCGGCGTCGATATCCAATCGATATAAAGTGGATTTGACTGTCCTTTAGATTTTGCTGGCGCAGCGCCAAAAGTCTTTGCAAAGGCGCGGCGAAAGGCCGAGGCACTTTCATATCCTGCCGTCAATTGTGCATTAATCACGCTCTCTCCCCTCATTATATCCTTGGCCGCCAAACCCAGCCTACGCTCTCTGGCATATTGTGTGAAGGTCAGACCAAACCGTTTTTTGAATTGTCGGCGTACGGTGGACGGATCAAGCCCCATCTTTTTAAGATCATTTTCATGCCACCGCTTTTCAGGTTGATCTTCAATTTCTGTTATGAGCAACTTAATAATCGCGGAGGCTTCGCCTGAATGGCGCGCGGGATGACAGCGTTTGCATGCGCGATATCCCGCCAATAATGCACGCTTGGCATCTTCAAAAAAACGACAATTTTCAAACTTCGGGGTTCGCGCAGGACACCCCGGACGACAAAATATCCCTGTACTCGTAATACCAACAAAAAAACTATCGGCATAAGCCTTATCCCTTTGGCTTAGAATCTTATATTTGGCGACATCGGTCAGGCTTTTTTCCGTGGCTTTCATAAATACATGACTAACACATGAACCAGAACATGCCGCCTAAAATCAGGCATTGTTATTTTAATCTGACCGTCTTAAGTCTGGCGCAAATATAAGGACCATAAAAATGGCAGTAACATTACACAAAGGCGACCTTCCCTCGGGACTGGACTTCGGTGCATCCGTCGCTGTCGATACCGAGACACAAGGCCTATCATTAGTCAGAGACAAATTATGCCTCGTACAGCTTTCCGCAGGCGATGGCGACGCGCATATTGTTCAAGTCAATCGCCAGACATTTGATTGCCCTAATTTGAAAGCTTTGATCGCGGACACCGCTGTAGAAAAGATATTCCACTATGGCCGCTTTGATGTTGCGATCCTCTCACGCGATCTCGGCATTGATGTCACCCCTGTCTTTTGTACCAAGATCGCCTCTGGATTAGTGCGAACTTATACGGATCGTCATGGACTTAAAGATATTTGCCGTGAACTTCTGGGTGTCGATATATCCAAACAACAACAAAGTTCTGATTGGGCGTCTGATGAACTCACACAGGCTCAGCTTGATTATGCCGCCTCTGACGTTCTGTATTTACATCAGCTTAAAAATATTTTGTCAGCGCGGCTCTTTCGGGAAAACCGTTTTGACATGGCCAAAGCCTGTTTTGACTTCTTGCCAACCCGCGCCGCGCTTGATCTCTCGGGCTGGACCGACGTTGATATTTTTAGTCACAGAATGCGCCGGTCTGACTAAGGTCAAGCTCGTTTTAAACCTTACGATGTCTCCATATGATGAAATTGTCTATCGTCATTTGGCCATCAATACTTTATAGCTAAGTTTATGAATTCAGCGGTTATATCCTCTGGTGACCACGATGTGAGTGAGTCTCTTGGCCTTTGGGAGCCTAAAAGAACGCTGACACTCGAAGCCGCCCGTAAACACAGCAAACGTATCAAAGCCTTGCGGCTGCTTTTGATGTTGGTTTCAGCGGGACTGGTTTCTTACTTGGGGTATGAATTTTTAACTGGCGGATCCTCAGGTATTGATTGGGAAGACAACCCAACAGAATCTGTCAAAATGATAGGCCCGCGCTATAGCGGGCGCACAGGTGATGGGGAACCTTATTATCTTACAGCAGAACATGCGAAGCGGACTGTGACAAATCGCAATGAAGTTGAACTTAAAAACCCTGTCTTAGAATTTATTAGAGAAGACGGCGCTGAGGCTTCATTTGTTGTAGCTGAAACCGGCACTTATGATGATGTGAATAAAATTTTAAACCTAGAGTTCTCTGTCGATTTGACCACGGATGATGGGAATATTTGCCGAACAGATCAGGCCCGTATCTTCACACAAGAAAAACGTATTGAAGGCGACAAGCGCATTGAATGCATTGGCAGTTTCGGTATCGCTAATGGAAACGCCTTTGAGATTAGAGACAAATACAAAACCTTTGTTTTTAAGAACGGTATGGACGCCGTCATACAAAGGGAAAACGCTGATAATGTTACGCCTTCATCGCCCACATCGCGTCAGGGACAAGCTTTTGGGGATGACACTCCAATTAACATCACAGCCGACACAGCGACTTACACAGGCGGATTGACTGTATTGAGGGGCAATGTTGATGTTAGGCAAGGTAAGAATACAACCCAATCTGATGAAATGGACATTTTTAGAAATGAAGCTAAGGCAGAAAGCTCAAGTAGTTTGAAACTCGGTGCAATTCGGCGTATTGATGCCAAAGGCAATTTCAATTATTCGACGCCTGATAATCTGGTCACTGGAGACCGGGGCGTTTATCAACGCGGCAAAGAGATCATGACCGTCACAGGAAACGTTAAAGTCAAACAACCCTCTGGAAGCATGGCGGAAACAGATAAATTGATTTACAATGTGAAAACAGAGACTATTCGTTTTACTGGGAATTGTCAGGGTCAAGGGTGTTCAAAAGCTCGCCAACGGCTTAGAATCCAAAATTGAGATGAAAGCAGAGAAAAATATGATACCTCATCTGAAATCTATCATGATGCTATCCACTATGTGTCTCATGCTACCGATAACGGCTCAGGCACAATTCTCGCGCAATGGTAATGCCCCCATTGAAGCTGACGCAGATGATATTGTGAATAGCGCAGGTGTGACGATTTTAAGCGGTCAAGTCGATGTTCGCCAAGGCGAGACGCGAATTTTATCAGATGTTATGAAAATTTATGGCGGATCAACAGGTCTTGGGCCAGATACGGGTGATGTCAACCGTATCGAGGCCACAGGTAATTTTTATTACCTCACGCCAGATCAAGAAGTACGAGGCAATAACGGTGTCTACACGAAAGACTCAGATACATTTACGGTGACAGGTGACGTAATTTTGCTGCAAGGCGAAAATGTCGTGACGGGAGATACGTTGATATATAATCTCTCAAGTGAAAAAGCCCGTGTTATAGGGTCGTGTAAAGGTCGGCGCTGCGGGTCCAAAGGACGCGTGAAAATACTCATAAAAAATACAGGCAACCAATCTTCAACCTAGAGGATTGACGCTTAACATAAGAGACTGACATGGCTGAGGCTGATCTCACATCGCGACCGACCAGTAAGGCGGAAAAAATTATAGCGCCCGCAAAGGGCTTGGCTGCCAATAGTATTGGAAAGGCTTATCGCGGGCGGGTCGTTGTCAAAGATATAACCCTCACAGTTCGGCGCGGCGAAGTCGCGGCTTTGATGGGTCCTAACGGCGCGGGAAAAACAACAAGCTTTTATATGATTATGGGTTTGATTGAGGCTGATCGCGGCATGATATCTTTGGATGGTCAGGATATTACTGATCTTCCTATGTATCAACGTGCACGTCTGGGAGTCGGTTACTTGCCGCAAGAACAATCTATTTTTCGAGGATTAACCGTTGAAGAAAATATCAAAGCAGTTGTCCAGCTGACGGAAAAAGACCGCTCAAAATGGAATGATAATGTTGATGCTTTGCTAGACGAACTTAATATTGGACACATCAAAAAGAGTCCCGCTTTGGCTTTATCAGGCGGAGAGCGGCGCCGTGTTGAAATTGCCCGCGCTCTGGCCTCTCGGCCTAGCTTTATTCTTTTGGATGAACCTTTCACAGGTATCGACCCGATCGCGATTGCTGATATTTCCGAACTTGTTCTTTATCTCAAAAAACGCGGTATTGGCATTCTCATCACGGATCACCGCGTACGAGAAACACTTGATATTGTTGACCGCGCAACAATTCTTTTCCAAGGTGAAGCTTTGTTTGAAGGCACCCCTGACGAAATACGGGCCAATAAAGATGTTCGCCGCGTTTATCTGGGCGAGAAATACGCCTAATCAAAAATGCTGAGGGACATCGATTGCCCTTACGCATTTCCAACCGACAGGCGCGCCGTCTTTTAATACGAGCACATGGTCTCTCTAAACCACCAACAGGTTCCTTAGACCTTCCCAAACTTATTAACACTTTAGGGTACGTACAGCTCGATACAATCCGCACGGTGTCCCGCGCCCATCATCATATTTTATGGAGCCGTAATCAAAACTACCGCGAACCCATGCTGTGGGAGTCTCTTAAAAACCGAGAGGTTTTTGAACATTTTACTCATGACGCCTCCATTCTCCCGATAGAATTTTATCCTGTCTGGCAATGGCAATTCCAACGTATGAAAGATCGTCTGACCCGTAGTAAAAGATGGAACATAGATGAGGCTGTCAGGGCTGATGTTAAGGCACGTATCACCCACGAAGGCCCTTTGTCGACGCATGCTTTTGATACCAAAATAACAGGTAAAAAAGAGATGTGGGCACGTCCTCCGCATAAGCGAGCCCTAGATTATATGTGGTTTATGGGTCAGCTCGCGACGAGCCACCGCGAAAATTTCACGAAATTTTATGATCTACCCCAGCATGTTATTCCGCAAGATTATTTGAAAGATACTCATATTGACGATAAATTATCTTGGCTATGCCAAGAAGCCATGAAACGTCTGACCTTGGCAACGCCGGCTCAATTACAAGATTTTTGGGGGGCCGCCTCAGCTCTCCAAATTAAAGATTGGCTTAGAGAGAATGGCAACAACGTCCGGCCCGTTGAGATAGAAACGGCGAGCGGCGAATATATAGCCGCTTATGCTATTCCCGATATAGAAAACTATTTAAAAGACACAACCGCGCCCACATCGCGCTTAAGACTTATAAACCCATTCGATCCCTTGGTGAGAGATCGCAAGCGATTACTACATATTTTCGGTCTTGATTATAAAATTGAAATATTCGTGCCGGCTGCAAAACGCCAATGGGGATATTATGTGTATCCGGTTTTACAAGGCGATAGATTTATCGGTCGTATCGAAATTAAAGCTGACCGAGCATCAGGCGTGTTAAAGGTTATAAAGCTCTGGAAAGAACCAAATATCAAATGGTCAAATCGTCAAGACGATAAATTAGACGCGGAGCTGAAGCGGCTAGCGAGGTTTATTGGAGTTCAGAGCGTTCAGAGATAAGCCATAAAAAAAACCCGCCCCGCGCAAGTCGTGCACGAAGCGGGTCAATTCTAATATGTCTAGATCTTATCTTTTTGACAGTAGATCGCGAATTTCAGCCAATAGAACTTCATTAGCTGGCGGAGCTTCTGGAGCTTCTGCTTCTGCTTTTTTCGCTGCGTTCATGCCTTTAATCATAAGATAAAGAACAAATGCGAGGATCAAAAACGCGATTAAAGCATTAATGAACAAACCATAGCCGATGGCCGCGCCACCTTCTTCACCAAGCGCGATCTTAAGATCACTAAAGTCTGCGCCACCTGAAAAATGTCCAACAACAGGCATAATGACATCATCGATAAGTGACTTGATCACTGTACCAAATGCACCGCCCATGATGATGCCAACAGCCATATCTAGCATGCTGCCAGCCATAGCAAACTCTTTAAATTCAGAAATCATTCCCATGATATTCCCCCTGATTTTTACGACCGCTATCCGGCCCGATGCGCGCTGTTTGGCATAAAATGCCTATCTGCGTCAATACGTCAGATAAAGTGTATTTAATGGATTACAGTTGCTTGTTTGGGGAATTAACGCGTGGCGTCAATGCGTGCGCGCAAATCTTTGCCTGTTCTAAAGAACGGGACGTGCTTTTCAGGGACAAATACTTCGCCGCCAGTCCGCGGATTACGGCCTGCCCGCGACTTACGATACCGCACTGAAAAGGCTCCAAAGCCGCGCAGTTCAACACGAGCTCCTTTTTCCAGTGTCTGCGTAATAGATTCAAGAACAACAGCGACAACCCGTTCCACATCAAACCGTGTTAAATGCGGATTTTCTTCGTGGAGAGTGTCGATAAGTTCAGATCTAAGCATAATTTCTTTAAGCAAATCTCTCAGCGGCGCGTCAACTCATATGTGAGCTGAAAATAAAAAAAGGCCCTGAAACCGTAATGATTTCAGGACCTTTTATGGTTAATAACTTATTAAGGCTAATAATAAGGGGCTTATTCGTCGCCCTTTAGAGCCGCGCCAAGGATATCACCAAGGGAGGCGCCGGAATCAGCCGAGCCATATTGTTCAACAGCTTCTTTCTCTTCAGCGATTTCAAGCGCCTTGATAGATAGCTGATATTGACCTTTAGATGCGCGTGTCACCATAGCGTCAACTTTATCGCCGACAGCAAAGCGCTCTGGGCGCTGCTCTGAACGTTCACGTGAAAGATCACCCTTACGAATAAAGGCCGCGACTTCATTGTCATCTCCAAAGGAGACATCAAGACCAGCAGACTGAACATTGGTAACGGTACAAGTCACGGTCTTGCCGCGAGAGACACCTTTTGCGCCGCCAGATGGGCCTGTATCTTTAATTAATTGCTTCACGCCAAGGCTAATACGCTCTTTCTCAATATCAACTTCAAGAATTTTAGCTTCGACTGTGTCGCCCTTCTTATAGTCTTGAAGCGCTTCTTCGCCTGATTTATCCCAAGACAAATCAGATAAATGCGCCATGCCGTCAATGTCGCCATCAAGGCCGATAAACAAGCCAAACTCAGTTACCGAGCGAACTTCCCCGGAAATCGTTGACCCAACAGGGAAACGATCTGCAAAGCTATCCCAAGGATTATCCTGACACTGCTTGATACCCAGAGAGATGCGGCGTTTTTCTTCATCCACTTCAAGAACTTCAACTTCAACTTCTTGCGACGTTGAAACGATTTTACCTGGATGAATGTTTTTCTTAGTCCAAGACATTTCAGAGACGTGAACAAGACCTTCAACGCCTTCTTCAAGTTCGATAAACGCACCGTAATCCGCGATATTGGTAACCGTCCCAGTATGGCGTGTTCCGATTGTGTATTTCGCAGCTGCGGCTGACCATGGATCTTCCTGAAGCTGCTTCATGCCAAGGCTGATGCGCTGCGTTTCAGGGTTGATACGGACAACTTTGACTTTGACTGTGTCTCCAACCGCCAAAACTTGGCTTGGATGAGAGACGCGGCGCCAACTCATATCTGTGACATGAAGAAGACCATCAATACCGCCAAGATCAACGAAGGCACCGTAATCGGTGATATTTTTAACAACACCTTCGCGTGTTTCGCCTTCAGCCAGCTGACCAACAAGCTCTGCGCGCTGTTCGGCGCGGCTCTCTTCAAGGATAGCACGGCGCGAGACAACAATGTTACCGCGGGCACGGTCCATTTTCAAAATCATAAACGGCTGCTCTTGGTTCATAAGCGGGCCAATGTCACGCACGGGACGAATATCGACTTGCGATCCCGGAAGGAACGCATTGATGCCACCGAGGTCAACTGTAAATCCACCTTTGACGCGACCAACAATAGCGCCTTTGACAGGTTCTTCAGCCTCATGGAATTTCGCCATTTTAATCCAGCTTTCTTCGCGGCGGGCTTTGTCGCGCGAGAGAATAGCATCCCCAAGGGCGTTTTCGATACGCTCAAGATAGATATCGACAGTGTCGCCGACTTTAATTTGTTCGTCTGATCCCGGTGTGTAAAATTCACGTAGCGGGATACGGCCTTCGGTTTTAAGACCAACGTCAACAACAACCGTGTCTTTTTC
The DNA here is from genome assembly GCA_964472905.1 of uncultured Hellea sp. Taxonomy (GTDB): domain Bacteria; phylum Pseudomonadota; class Alphaproteobacteria; order Caulobacterales; family Maricaulaceae; genus Hellea. Next base: position 8,287 of record CAYYMI010000084.1, read on the forward strand.
AACGGC
>CAYYMI010000085.1:0-8278 GCA_964472905.1 uncultured Hellea sp.
TATGCGCCCATAACGCACTTGAAACTCGCGCCGCTTTCCCCCACATAATAGCCGCTATGACCTTCCCGGCTCCGCATATGTCGCTTACGGATTTGGATGCCCGCGCGCGCGATATTTTTCGCGATATCGTCGAGAGCTATCTGGAAACGGGCATTCCTGTTGGCTCGCGCACGCTGGCGCTCTCGGGTGGACGGGCGCTCTCGCCGGCCACTATTCGCAATACGATGGCGGATTTGACCCGCTTTGGCCTGCTCGATAGCCCCCATGTGAGTGCGGGGCGTATTCCGACACAGGCGGGGCTTCGCCTGTTTGTCGATGGATTGCTTGAAATTGGCGACCTTCCCAAAAAAGAACGCCGCGCGCTCGAGGCCCGTCTCGCCGCCTCTGGCGGGGCGCCCGAACATATGATGGAACAGGCCTCTGGCATGCTTGCGGGTCTAGCGGGCGGAGCCGGACTTGTCCTCACGCCCAGCGCGCCGTCGAAAACAGCTGGCGCGCTCAAACATGTTGAATTTGTCAATCTGGATGAGCATCAAGCCCTTGTGGTTTTGGTCTATGAGGACGGTCATGTTGAAAACAGATTAATGCCGCGGCCCGAAGGCTTGCTGCCGGCCTCACTTGAGCGGGCGGGGAATTTCCTCTCCGCACGGCTCAAAGGGCGGCGTCTTGATGAAGCGCGCGCGGATATTTTGGCGGAAATCGCGGCGGGTCAGGCCCAGATTGACAAGGCCGCCGAGAGCCTCATCACACAGGGGCTAGCCTCTTGGTCTGGGGACAAGTCGGGTCAGGGCGAAAAAAACACATCCCAGCGTTCATTAATTGTGCGCGGACGGGCACAACTACTTGACAATTTGGAAGCCCAGACCGATTTGGAACGCATCCGAATGTTGTTTGAAGATTTGGAGCGTAAGGAAGAGCTGATCAGCCTTTTGGACCGCGCCGAGACAGCAGACGGGGTGAAGATTTTTATCGGCACAGAGAACCCACTCTTCTCTTTGTCGGGGTCAAGTGTTGTTATCGCGCCTTACCGCGATGCGACGCAAAATATTATCGGGGCGGTCGGCGTGATTGGCCCTACACGGATTAATTATGCGCGGGTCATTCCGATGGTGGATTACACCGCGCAATTGGTGGGCCGCTGGCTCACCCATAAATGATGATATAAGAGGTTCATATGGCCGGTAAGAAAAAAGATATCGAAATTCCTGAAATGGAACTCGACACTGATGGACTGCCATCCGATGCAGAGCTCGACGCGCTGCAACAGGCGATAGACCGCGAGATGGATGGTGTGGCGCAACGCGAAGATGAAGGCGAGGCCGAAGAAGAGGCGATGACGCCTGAAAAGCGCGTTGAAGAACTGGAACTGGAACTGGCCAACCTTAAAGACCAAGCCCTGCGCGCTATGGCCGATGCCGAGAACGTCAAGAAACGCGCCGAGCGCGAAGTGGCGGCGGCTAAGACTTATGGGATTGAGCGCTTCGCCGTTGATATGCTCGCTGTGCATGACAATCTCTCACGCGCGCTTCTGACTGTGGACGGGAAAACCAAGGATGATCTGGGCGAAAATGCCAAGAACTTGCTCGACGGGATTGAGCTAACCGAAAAAGATCTCATTATGATCCTATCGCGTCACGGCGTGCGTGCTGTGCTTGGCGCTGGCTCGAAATTTGACCCCAATGTCCACCAAGCTGTGGCCAATATTCCCTCTGATGAGGAAAAGGGCAATGTCGCCACCGTTATGCAGACGGGCTTTACGCTGGGGGATCGTACCCTGCGCGCCGCTATGGTGGCAGTCTCTACGGGGCCTGCTAAATCATAATCGGTTTTATAAACCGAATGGAACAGCCATTCGGCACTTCGCTGTTTTCGACGCCCCGCGTCGAAAATTAGAAACGCTTCGTGCCAGAACTCCCCGAAGTTGAAACCGTCAAACGAGGCCTTGCCCCCATCATGGAAGGTTTCGTTTTCGACCACGTCCAGCTGAACCGCCCTGATCTGCGCTTTCCATTCGCAGATGGATTTGTTGAGCGCGTACAAGGGACAACACTGACCTCGCTGACGCGGCGCGCCAAATTCCTGCAAGCGCAGCTCTCCTCGGGTGAACGGCTCTTTATGCATTTGGGCATGAGCGGACGGTTTACGATTGATGAAAATGTGCAGGGCGAGTTTGTGCACGCCCACGATACAAACCCCAAACATGATCATGTGGTTTTCCAAATGAGCAGCGGCGCGCGCGTAACTTTTAACGACCCGCGCCGGTTTGGATTTATGGAACTGGTCAGGAAGGATGAACCTTACCGCCTTGATGATATCGGCCCTGAACCTATGGGCAACGGTTTTAACGCCCCTGACCTGCGCGCGCGGCTTAAAGGCAAGAAAAATAAAATCAAAGCCGCGCTTCTTGATCAGCGTGTTGTCGCAGGCCTCGGCAATATATATGTCTGCGAAGCGCTCTACCGTGCAGGCATTTCCCCGCGCCGCGCCGCGGGGCGTCTGACAGTGGCTGAAACCGAAAGCCTGACGGGACATATTAAAGACACGATCGGCGAGGCGATTGAGGCGGGCGGGTCATCTTTGCGAGACTTTGCGAATACAGATGGCGGTCTGGGCTATTTTCAGCATAGTTTCGCCGTTTATGGCCGCGAAAATGAGCCCTGTAATAAGTGTAAAGCCCCTATCAAACGCATCGCCCAAAGCGGACGGAGCAGTTTTTACTGCAAGAATTGTCAGGCTTAAATTCAAATTATAGCATTGCAGGTCTAAAATATGACGTGTAAACGCCGCCGATATTGTTGATGGAGGCCTCTATGGGCTATGAGATGATTGAACTGACTAAAGATGGGGGCGTTGCCACGATTAAATTAGACCGCCCGAAGGCCCTGAACGCGCTATGCGGGCCGATGATGGCGGAAGTGGCGGATGCCTTAGCTGGTCTTGAGACAGATGACGCCATTGGATGTGTGGTCCTCACAGGGTCAGAAAAAGCCTTTGCCGCAGGCGCAGATATAAAAGAGATGTCAGACTTGGACTATCTCGGCATTTATAAAAACGACATTTTCAAAAATCATGAAGCCATATCCAGCTTTCGTAAGCCTATCATAGCCGCCGTTGCGGGATACGCTCTGGGCGGTGGATGTGAAATTGCGATGATGTGCGACTTTATTATCGCGGCGGAGAATGCAAAATTTGGTCAACCTGAAATAAATCTGGGGGTTATGCCCGGCATTGGCGGCACGCAGCGCCTTATCAGAGCCATAGGTAAATCCAAAGCCATGGATATGTGCCTGACAGGGCGGATGATGGACGCACAAGAAGCTTTAGCCTCTAACCTCGTCTCACGAGTCGTTCCGCTTGATGAATTAATGCAGTCAACCAAAGAGGCTGCGGATAAAATCGCCGCCCAAAGTCAGCCTATTGCCATGATGACCAAGGAAACAATCGACGCCTCATTCGATATGGGCTTATCTCAAGGTGTCCAGTTTGAACGCCGCTTATTCCAAAGTATGTTTACAACAGCCGATCAAAAAGAGGGTATGGCGGCGTTTTCAGAGAAACGAAAGCCACATTTTAAGAATAAGTAAGCTTAAAAAGGGCTGTTGACGCGTTCGCCCTAGGTAGCTATAGGCGGCGCTTGAAATTGAAGTCTGCATTTTGAGCAGCAAAAACTGAGGAAAATATGGCAAACACTTCATCTGCCAAGAAGAACGTTCGTAAGATGGCACGTAAAACAGCCGTCAATAAATCACGCCGAACAATAGTGCGTTCTAATCTGCGCCGTGTTGAAGACGCGATTATCGCTGGCGATAAGGCCGCAGCGACAGAAGCTTTAAAAGCAGCTGAACCCGCTATGATGCGCGCTGTTTCAAAAGGTGTATATCACAAAAACACAGCGGCTCGTAAAATCTCACGTCTGAATAAGCGCGTTAAAGCCATCGGCTAAAAAAATGCGTAAAATTTGCGCGCAATTTGATTATAAGAACCGGGGTTAAAACTCCGGTTTTTTTCTGTTTAAAATTCGACCTTGCAACCCGCACCCCTCAAAACCCGCGTTATATGTGGGTTTTCCACAGCACTGAAAAAAAATGTTAAAAAAATATAAATTTTTTATCACAGCTAGTTCTTTGCGATTCCTCGGTTTTTTTCTGTCAACAGAAAAGGATAGCGATATTGCATTTTTTCACTGTTGACGTGAGCAAAAAGAGTCGGTTTATAGAGGGAGAAGACAGAGTTGTGAGGGACGCAAATTACGCAGCTTTGGTGAGGGGAAACCTACCTATTTGAAACCATCAAATGGGTAGTATCCATAAATTGTTGTTTTTTTTCAAGGGCTTACCTTTTAAGCCCTCTGGTTAGGTTTGGAGTCACGTCTAGTGAGCAAGAGTGATCATATTGTGTCTGAAGCGAACATGATCACACCAGACCTCTATACTGGAGAGCCACCCTTACAAAGCGCGCACAACACTTGGGCCCGCGTCCGAAATGACCTTGCTTATGCCCTAGGCGCAAATGTTCATAGATCATGGACAGGACGGTTAAGAGTATCCTCGGCCACAGAGAGAATTGTCACACTGAGTGCACCCACTCGGTTTATAGCTTCTAAGATCGAAACCCAATATGCCGAGACTGTTCGGCGTCTCTGGAAAAAACATGATATGGTTGCCCCGCCGCGTGATATTATGTTCTCAGCCGCTGCTGGCGCGCCAATTGCGCCGCCTAAACCAAATACAAGAAAGTTTAACACGCCAAGTTCCACCAGTGTTGAACCCCTTCAAAAACAAACTTTGACGTCAAAAGCCCTTAAAAACACTGAAAGCCCGAGAGATCGCTTCACATTTGACAATTTCGTCGTCGGCGCCTCGAATGAACTCGCCTTTGCTGTTGCCAGACAAATTGCAAGCTGCCGCGCCGCTCAGTATAATCCCATTGTACTTCATGGTAGCAATGGCATGGGAAAGACCCATCTTCTTTATGCAATTGAACATGCCGTCAAACAAACCGATCCGACACACCGCGTTAAACTTATTAGCTCAGAAGACTTTGTCAGCGCTTTTGTCAGCTCTGTTCGCGGGTCTGGCCGCGAAGCTATTGATGCCTTTAAATCTTCACTACGTGATGTTGACCTCTTAATCATCGATGATGCACACTTCATTGCCGATAAACCGGGATCACAAGAAGAGCTATTACACACTCTAGTCTCCTTGGTTGACCAAGGACGACAAATTTTAGTCGCCTCAGACCGTCACCCTGATAAAATCGAGAAAGCCTCAGAGCGCTTGAAATCCTACCTATCATCAGGACTGGTGTGCAAGATCGGCGCAGCGGATTATGAATTAAGACTGAGAATTTTAGACCGATTGATTGCGCGACGCAGAGCCAATGGCAATGCCACTCTTGCCATCCCTCAAAATGCAAGAGATCATTTAGCGGCCCGCATGAACGCAACGCCGCGTGATCTTGAGGGTGCGTTTAATCAAATCGTCGCTCAAAGTGAATTTTTAGGAACGCCAATATCATTAGAAACCGTCCAAGAAACCTTGTCTGACTCGCGCTATACGGCGGGGCAGAGATTAACTGTTGACCGGATTCAACGCGCCGTTTGTGACGAGTTTCGCTTAAGCCTGACAGACATGGTCTCCAAGAGACGGGCCAGGGCAGTTGCACGGCCGCGCCAAGTTGCCATGTATTTGTCAAAAAAAATGACCAAACGCTCTTTGCCAGACATTGGACGACGATTTGGAGGCAGAGACCACACAACTGTTATGCATGCCGTAAAACGCATTGACGCTCTTCGCCTAGAAGATGCAGCCTTTAATACACAAATCGAGACTGTCGAAGCCGCCCTGAAGGGTTAAGGACTGTCAACTTATCCCCTTGGCAAATTCCCCTTTTAGGCTATGTTGCTCGCTTAATTCGGCTCTTCCTTGCGAAGAGTATTCAAACACACACGCTAGGCTGACTGATGAAATTATCAATTGAACGCGCCGCGCTATTAAAAGCGCTGGGACATGTGCAAAATGTTGTGGAGCGCCGCAATACGATCCCTATTTTATCAAATGTTCTCATGAGCGCTGAAAATGGAAAAGTCTCTCTCGTAGCCACAGATCTCGATATTGAAATTTCTGAAGATACAGATGCAGATGTCGGCGCGCCGGGACAAATTACGGCGCCAGCTCACACCCTTTATGATATTGCGCGAAAATTACCCGATGGGGCTCAAGTCTCCCTGCAAATCAATTCAGAAGACCGCCTTGATGTCGATGCAGGCAGATCGCATTTTACGCTCCCTTTATTGCCTTCAGGCGATTTTCCTAAAATGACAGCAGATGGCTTTACCCATAATTTTGCCATGAAAGCTGAGGCGCTTCGCAGGATTATTGACAAAACACGCTTTGCCATTTCAACCGAAGAAACGCGATATTATCTTAATGGCATATATGTCCACGCGCATGATGGATTACTGCGCGCCGTGGCAACCGATGGGCACCGACTGGCTTTGGCAGAGATGGAGCTTCCGGCAGGCGCTGAAGGATTACCTGGCGTTATCATCCCACGTAAGACTGTCGCCGAAATTCGCCGACTCATTGATGGAGGCACAGGGAACGTTGAGCTGTCAGTCTCAGAAGCCAAAATCCGCTTTCATTATGGATCCGCCGTTCTGACATCTAAATTAATTGATGGGACGTTCCCAGATTATGAACGTGTCATTCCTAAAGGAAATGAAAAAGAACTGACGATTGATAATAAAGTATTTGCTAACGCCGTAGATCGCGTGGCAACAATTTCTGCGGAAAAATCCCGGAGTATTAAAATTGCCCTCTCACAAGATAATCTCGCTTTGACAGTTAATAATCCAGAAAGCGGAAATGCCCATGAAGAGTTAATGGTTGATTATAGTGCTGATCCTTTGGAAATCGGATTTAACGCCAAATATCTTTTAGATGTTGCCGGGCAAATTGAAGGACGGGACGCAACTTTTTTCTTAGATAGCCCTGCTTCGCCTGCACTGGTCAAAGATTCAGAAGATCAATCTGCTTTATTCGTGTTGATGCCGCTTCGCGTTTAACTCGCGAGGCCTGCCGCGCGAAACTGAAAGGCGGACATGGCTTACATCTCAAGTCTCCGTCTGACTGATTTTCGTTCCTATGCCAATTTAGATGTTACTTTAACAGGGCAGCCTGTTGTTCTTTACGGCGCAAATGGCGCTGGAAAAACAAATCTCATGGAGGCCATTTCCTTCCTATCGCCAGGGCGAGGCCTTCGGCGGGCCAAAATGGAAGATTTAGCGCGTAAAGAAAATGATCATATAATGCCTGCATGGGGCATAAATGCCGTCATAGATGATCTTAAGATCTCTGTCGGGCAAGTCCCTGAGCACCCTAAACGCCGGGTCATGAAGTTAAATGGAAAAAACGCAACAGGCGCGCAACTCGGGGACGTGCTGACACTAATGTGGCTGACCCCTGCTCAAGACCGGTTATTCACAGGCCCTGCCTCCGACCGCCGCAAATTTATCGATCGATTTTCTCTTATTCATTCCCCTACACATGGCCTTTCAAGCCTACGCTATGAAAAAGCGCGCGCGGAACGAAACCGGCTTTTATCAGACGGGATTACCGATATTGGCTGGTATGAAGCATTAGAAACAGACATGGGCACATATGGCGCTAAAGTGGCTCAAGCCCGAGCTTATACGATCTCACGCTTGGTTGATGAAATTGAGCGCCGCGACCAAGAAAAATCAGATGACGTTTTTCCAAAATCAAATATCACTTTGGAAGGAGAGGCTGAAGAATTATTCCAAAGCGGACTTCCTTTTGATGATGTTGAACATTTTATCCGCGAAGACCTCGCCTCCAATAGAACCTTAGACCAACGCGCAGGGCGAACGTTACGCGGCGTGCATAGATCAGATTTGCGTGTCCGACACGATGCTAAAAACATGGCCGCTGAAGACTGCTCTACAGGGGAACAAAAAGCTCTCCTTCTGGGCCTCACGCTGGCCCATGCCAGAGCCCAAGCCAAAATGAAGCCCATTTTACTATTAGACGAAATGGCAGCACATCTTGATATTGACCGAAGGGCGGCATTAATTGAAGAATTAATCGCCTTAGGAACCCAGCTCTTTATGACAGGCACAGATGCATCACTCTTTGAAGCTTTTGAAGGCCGCGCACAATGTTTTGAAGTTGGTAATGGTACTTTGAAGGCCAAATAGGTTTCTAAAATAAAAGTGCCTCGTTATCCGAAGATAACGAGGCGACGATACCGAAACGGG
>CAYYMI010000086.1:0-8236 GCA_964472905.1 uncultured Hellea sp.
TGAATTTGACGTGGCTAAAATCGACGCGATTGAACGCGAAGTTAAACATGACGTTATCGCCTTCCTGACGCATTTGGCAGAATTCATCGGTGAAGATGCGCGATTTGTCCATCAAGGCTTTACCAGCTCAGACATTTTAGACACGACCTTGTCTGTTCAGCTCGCCCGCGCCACAGACTTATTACTCGTCGGCATGGACCGTGTTTTAGCCGCCCTTAAGAAACGCGCCAAGGAACATAAGCATACAATCACGATTGGGCGTAGCCACGCTATCCACGCCGAGCCAACGACATTTGGCGTTAAACTGGCCCGCTTTTATGCTGAGTTTGCCCGCGGGCGAGAGCGCCTCGTCACAGCACGCAAAGAAATTGCGGTTTGCGCAATTTCAGGCGCGATAGGGACATTTGCCAATATTGATCCCAAAGTCGAGGAGCATGTCGCCGAAAAAATGGGCCTAGGGATAGAACCTGTCTCTAGCCAGATCATTCCAAGAGACCGTCATGCCGCTTATTTTGCTGCTCTAGGTGTGATCGCCTCTTCAATCGAAAATATAGCCGTGGAAATCCGCCACTTACAGCGCACAGAGGTTCTCGAAGCTGAAGAGTTCTTCTCTAAGGGCCAAAAAGGCAGCTCCGCCATGCCGCATAAACGCAATCCTGTCTTAACGGAGAACCTGACAGGTCTCTCGCGATTGGTGCGTATGTCAGTCATGCCAGCCATGGAAAATGTCGCCCTTTGGCATGAGCGCGATATCTCGCATTCCTCTGTTGAGCGCGGTATTGGGCCAGATACAACAGTTCATCTTGATTTTGCGCTGCACCGCCTCGCTGGCGTTGTCGAAAATCTTGTTGTCTATCCCGAGAAGATGAAAGCTAATATGGACCGTCTTGGCGGGCTTCATAATAGCCAGCGTTTTCTCTTGGCCCTCACCCAAGCTGGAGAGCAGCGCGAGAGCGCCTACCGCCTCGTTCAAAGAAATGCTATGAAAGTCTGGGAAATGTTCCGAACACAAGGCAATGCGGGTGAAGGCTCTTTCCTCAATCTTATCCTTGCCGATAAAGACGTTATGGCGTTGTTGTCTGAAAAACAGGTTCGCGCCATGTTTGATGATGAATACCATACAAAACATGTCGATACGATTTTTGACCGCGTGTTTGGATAAATTACTTATTCCCAATCAGAATAAACGGCTTAAATTACGCCTAAGTAACCTTCTCGCCAGAAACATGGTTAACCCTGAATTAATTTCGTCAAAACCAGGCTGAATTGTTAAGAGGTTTTTAACTCAATTTGGCCGAACATGCTTTTTTTCAAAATAATTTATTGTTTAAATTCAATACCTTATAAACAAAATTAACTGTTCTGGAAACCATTGTAAACACACCCCTAACGCGCAGTTTGCCGAAAATTTACCAATGGCCGTTACATCATACCCATAACAGATAAGCCGTGACTAAGCGGATATAAAACAAAGTGACCTTCTAGAGAATAGGATGATACCATGAAGAAACTTACTGCACTTGTGAGCGCATTCGCTCTAACATCTGCTTTCGGCGCAACAGCTTTTGCCGCTGACATCTATGTCGTTAACTTTCGTAACGCGACAGACGTGAAAAGCCAGCAACTTGATAGCCAACTTGCCTCAGCCCTCGCCATTTCTGGCGTAAATGCTGAAGAAGTCGTTATCGACACATCTACAGCTGCTAAATGGGAAAAAGGCGCTCACGAAGCGTTTGACCGCGATATCGTGCCTGTTTTCAATAAGTGGGTTGGCCTTCCCGGCTTCGCCGCTGTTGTTGACGCTAAATCAAAGCGCGTCATTGGCTGTGTAAACTCAACATTTGATGCCAATGAAATGGCCCGTGAAATTCGCCAAATGGCCTCACGCGCTCAAGGCTCAGCCTTTTTGTCAAATGCATCAGTTTCAACAAAGACTACTCGCTGCCCAGCAGCTCATAATGTTGATCCTGGCCGTTAAGAGCTAGGACATTATTGAAAAAGCCCGCGATCTCCAGTTTGCGGGCTTTTTTATGCCTTAAACTATGATTGCCGCCTCGGGCCTTAAATTACGCGCGGCTGATTAATCACAAATGTGTTATTCGCGTCACTGTATTTTTCAGGTGCAGTTCAGGTAAAAAATGCAAATAATAAGCTTGAATGGAGAATGGTCATGAAAAAGCTCTTTAAAACAGCTCTAACAGCCACAGCCTTAACCCTTGGATTAGGGTCTATTGGCAATACAATGCAGCCTACACCTGACGTCTATGTCATGATGTTTAGCGCGGATTACTGCGCGCCCTGCAGGATTGTCGAACCTCGCCTAAATCAAGCGCTATTAAACTTACGCGACCCTGGCATAGAATATGTCAATATTGATATTTCTGCTGGAAACGGTGATTTGAATGCCCACACGGTTTTCGATCGTGGTCTCGTCACTCAATATAATACATGGTTAGGCGTCACTGGCTTTGCCGCTATTGTCGATGGTGACACCAAACGCACCATGGGCTGCATAAATATAAATTATGACGCTGACAGCATGGCGATGCATATCAAGAATTTAAAGGCGATGGCGAAAGCCAACAAAGCAAGTTTTGATACAACCTGCCCTGAACCGAATAATCCTATTTAAAACTTTGAACGCCCCTTCAAAAGGCGCGTAAAGTAATTATTCGCCATAAACCTCGTCGCGAGCGGCGTCGAGGCATTCTGCCATTTTATCACGGATAGCTTGGTCTGAAATATCAATATTGCCATCGGTCAGGTCCTTACGAAGCTTACGAAAGACATCGTCATCCCCGGCTTCTTCCATATCCGCCATAATAACGGATAAAGCGTATTTTTCGACCCCCTCATCTTCAATACCCAATAAAGCCGCAGCCCAATGCCCGACGGCTTTGTTGCGTTTAGCTTCAACTTTAAATTCTTTCGCCGCGTCCAAAACATATTTAGCTTCGTGAGCGTTACCCCGTTCATCAATTCCTGACATGAGTGACCTTTTCTGTGCCGTTTCCTGTGGGTTATGTATGGTTTGAGGCGCAGCAAAACAAGAGAGTAATCCTCAAATTCTTGCATTGTTTACATTGCCGCTGGCTTAGGGTTGGGTTAAGGGATGTTTTTAAGCGCCGTAGTGAGTCGCGATGTCGCGAGAGCTTAGGCGAAACATCGGAAAGAGCCCTTATGAGCCGCCGCAAGCAAATCTATGAAGGCAAGGCCAAAATCCTCTATGAGGGGCCTGAGCCAGGTACTTTAGTACAATATTTTAAAGACGACGCGACTGCGTTTAACGCACAGAAAAAGGCAACTTTGGACGGTAAAGGCGTTTTAAATAACCGCATTTCCGAATTTGTTATGCTACGTCTGGGTGAAATCGGTATTCCAACACATTTTATCAAACGCCTCAATATGCGAGAGCAATTGATCAAAAAAGTTGAAATTATTCCCCTTGAAGTCATTTGCCGAAATGTTGCAGCGGGAACGATGTCCAAGCGGCTCGGCATTGAAGAAGGCGAAAAATTGCCCAGATCAATCGTCGAATTTTGTCTCAAACGAGACGACCTTGGCGATCCCTTAATCGCTGAAGAACATATTTATGCGTTTGGATGGGCTACCCAAGCCGAACTTGACGAAATGATCGCCATGACTCTGCGGATCAATGATTTCTTGCTGGGCATGTTTAGCGGTATCGGGATTAATCTGATCGACTTTAAAATTGAATTTGGACGCCTTCCTACCAATGATGGCCATCAAGTTGTCTTAGCGGATGAAATCAGTCCCGATAGCTGCCGCCTTTGGGACCGCGAAACCAATAAAAAGCTGGATAAAGATCGTTTTAGACGCGACCTCGGAGAGGTCACAGAAGCCTATACTGAAGTGGCAACGCGCCTAGGAATTTTAAAAGAATCTCAAAACAAGCCTGCCCCGAATCTCTCGGTGGTGAGCAATGATGAATAGGATATAGTCATGAAAGCTATAATTCATGTCGGATTAAAGCCTGGTGTTTTAGATCCACAAGGCCGCGCTATTGCCCGCTCACTGGGTGATCTAGGTTTTAAGGAAGTCAAAGAAGCCAGACAAGGCAAAGTCATCGAGCTTGATTTAACCGGCGAGGATATCTCAATCGCAGAAACGCGCGTCAAAGATATGTGCGAAAAACTCTTAGCCAATACTGTGATTGAGAGCTACCGCATCGAGATCGAAGACTGATGAAAACCGCCGTCATAGTCTTTCCAGCCTCTAATTGTGACCGCGACGCGGCCGTAGCTTTAGAAAAAGTAACTGGACAAAAAGTAGAGATGGTATGGCACCGTGAGACCTCTCTGCCCGCGGGTATCGATTTTGTTGTTATTCCAGGCGGTTTTTCTTATGGCGATTATTTGCGCTCCGGCGCCATGGCTGCTCGCTCGCCCATTGTGAAAGATATCGTAAGTAAAGCAAACACAGGCCTCCCCGTAGCTGGGTTTTGCAATGGATTTCAGATTTTGACTGAAGCAGGGTTACTGCCTGGCGCTTTAATGCGAAACAATAGCCTCAAATATGTTTGCAAGCCACAAGCCTTAAAAATCACAAACGGCAATACGCGTTATACCTCTAAATATGGGAGCGTCACTGATGTAACATTCCCTATTGCCCATCACGATGGTAATTATTTTGCAGATATCGAAACCCTCAACAAACTTGAGAAAAGCGGACGGGTGGTATTCCGATATGATGGCAATCCAAATGGTTCGGCCCGTGATATTGCTGGGATATGCAATGAAGCTGGCAATGTCATAGGTATGATGCCTCATCCTGAAAGAGCGATTGACGCCCAACATGGCGGAACAGACGGACTGGCTCTTTTTAAATCTATTATCGAGTCTATCTGATGGCTAAAAAGAAAAGTGAAATCACAGCAGAGATGGTTGCCGAACATGGTCTCTCTGAAAGTGAATATGAGATTATACTCGACAGATTAGGGCGCGAACCTAATCTTAATGAACTGGGTATCTTCTCAGTTATGTGGTCAGAGCATTGCTCTTATAAATCATCTCGCCGTCATCTTGCGACATTTCTCACTAAAGGCGAAAAAGTCATTCAAGGTCCGGGTGAAAACGCTGGCGTAATCGATATTGGTGATGGTGACGCCATTATTTTCAAAATGGAATCCCATAACCATCCGTCTTATATCGAACCTTATCAGGGCGCTGCGACGGGTGTTGGCGGCATTATGCGGGATGTCTTTACCATGGGCGCGCGGCCAATTGCCCTCATGAATGCGCTTCGCTTTGGCGAACCTGATCATCCGAAAACCAAGTCTCTTGTGGACGGTGTTGTGGCCGGTATTGGCGGCTATGGAAATTGTGTTGGCGTTCCGACAGTGGGCGGCGAAACAAATTTTCACAAGGGTTATAACGGCAATATCTTGGTCAATGCCATGTGCGTAGGGTTAGCCCGCACGGATAACGTCTTTTACTCGGCCGCCAAAGGCGTTGGGAATCCAATATTTTATGTTGGCTCGAAAACAGGCCGTGACGGTATTCACGGCGCGACTATGGCGTCAGCTGAATTTGATGATGATAGCGATGAAAAACGCCCAACGGTTCAGGTGGGTGACCCCTTTACGGAAAAGCTCCTCATTGAAGCCTGTCTCGAGCTTATGGCGACTGACGCCATTATCGCCATCCAAGATATGGGCGCGGCGGGCCTGACCTCTTCCTCGATTGAAATGGCGGATAAAGGCGGCGTCGGGATTGAACTTAATCTTGATAATGTGCCTCAGCGCGAAGAAAACATGACGCCCTATGAAATGATGCTCTCTGAATCTCAAGAACGCATGTTGATGGTGATAAAACCCGGGAAAGAACAACTCGCTTTTGATGTGTTTGAGAAATGGGAACTTGATGTCGCTCAGATCGGAAAGACAACAGACACAGGGCGGCTCGTTCTTAAACACCAACGCAAAAAAGTTTGCGATATTCCTATCGCGCCTCTCGCGGATGACGCGCCAAATTATGATCGGCCTTATATTATTCCAAAGCCCCGACCTGTGCTGACTTCAACAGATATACATGAAACCCAAGATTATAATGATGCGTTAGTTCGTATTATATCCTGCCCGGATATCGCGTCTAAACGCTGGATCTGGGAACAATATGACCGCCATGTTATGACCGACACGGTTGATAGTAGCCAGAGCGGCGGAGATGCGGCCATCGTGCGAATACATGGCACACAAAAGGCTGTTGCCATAACAACCGACGTCACACCCCGTTATGTCGAGGCTGACCCTTTTGAAGGTGGCAAGCAATGCGTGGCCGAAACCTGGCGAAATCTGACATGTGTGGGCGCTGACCCTATAGCGATTACGGACTGCCTCAACTTTGGCAATCCTGAGCGGCCTGATATTATGGGACAATTTGTGCGCGCCATCCAAGGCATGGATGAGGCGTGCCGCGCGTTTGATTACCCTGTGGTGTCCGGAAATGTCTCTCTTTATAATGAAACAAACGGCCAAGCTATCCCGCCAACACCTGCTGTCGGCGGTGTGGGCTTAATCCCTGACCTCGCTCATTTTGCGACGCTGAATGGCGCGAAAGATGGTGATACGCTCATTATGCTAGGAGAAACCGCGGGATGGTTAGGAAGTTCTATTTATTTGCGTGAGATTTTACGGCGCGAAGATGGCGCACCCCCGCCAGTGGATTTAGAGGCTGAAAAACGCAATGGTGATTATGTTCGCAAATTAATTCGTATGCGCCGCGTTAATGCTGTGCATGATCTATCCGATGGCGGTTTGGCGATAGCCGCATGTGAAATGGCCTTTACCAGTAATATTGGCGTAAGTTTATCAGGCGCGACCGGAATGCAGCCTCACGCCTGGTTATTTGGCGAAGATCAAGGCAGATATTTACTCTCCGTCGATCAGCACAGCGTTAACCCCATTATCTCAACTGCAAAAGGCAAAGGCGTATCTGCTCAAATTGTAGGTAAGGTTGGCGGGGATAGAATTACTGCGGCAGGCGCATTCGATGTCTCCCTTGAAGGTCTGCGTGAAAAACATGAAGGCTGGCTGCCAGAGTTTATGTCCTAATGGCTATGACAGGTGAAGATATCACGGCCATGATCAAAGAGGCCCTTCCCGATGCACAGGTCGAGATGGTGGACTTGGCGGGCGATAATAATCACTGGAAAGCGGTGATTATCAGCAAAGCCTTTGAAGGCTTAAACCGCATCAAGCAACATCAACTCGTCTACGCCGCCTTAAAGGACAAAATGGACGGCGCTGACGGCGAGTTGCATGCGCTTGCCCTTGAAACTCGAACGCCATAACCTATCTTGACTATAGTGATTAATGAAAAGGTCCTCTATGTCCGCTCAAGCTGAAATTACCAAAACTGTCTCAGAAAACGATGTTGTGCTTTATATGAAGGGTACGCCCGTTTTTCCGCAATGCGGATTTTCGTCAACAGTTGTCCAAATTCTTGACTATGTCGGAGCGCCCTATGAGAGCGTGAATGTGCTAGACAACCCTGAAATCCGCCAAGGCATAAAAGATTTCAATAACTGGCCAACCATCCCGCAGATTTTCGTTAAAGGCGAATTTATTGGCGGCTGTGATATTGTGAAAGAAATGTTTGAAACCGGTGAATTGCGTAAATTGTTTGAAGACAATGGTATAACAACCGCCGCCTAAAACACCCTACAAACTAAATTCCGAACATAAAAAAACCCGCAGGCAATGCCGCGGGTGATTTTTGAGTGGGGGCTCGCTAACGCGAGTAAAATTCCACAACAAGATTGGGTTCCATCACAACCGGATATGGTACCTCATCAAAACTTGGAATACGGGTCAATGTCGCTTTCATAGCTTTTGGGTCAACACTGATATAATCAGGCAGCTCACGCTCCGGGCTTTCTAAGGCTTCTAGTACCAAAGCCATTGTTCTGGACTTTTCGCGCACTTCAACAACGTCGCCTTCTTTACAACGATAGGATGGAATATTGACGCGTTTACCGTTCACAAGCACATGGCCGTGATTAACAAATTGACGGGCTGCGAAAACAGTTGGAACAAATTTAGACCGATAGACAATCGCGTCTAAGCGGCGCTCTAAAAGACCAATAAGGTTCTCGGACGCATCACCACGCTGACGCGTCGCTTCATCATATGTGCGGCGGAACTGCTTCTCTGTGATATTACCGTAATAGCCTTTAAGCTTTTGCTTAGCGCGAAGCTGCGTACCGAAATCGGAAA
>CAYYMI010000087.1:0-8008 GCA_964472905.1 uncultured Hellea sp.
TCAGACTCATCAGATGCAAATTTTGAACTCGCTTGCGAGGCTTTCTTCTGCCTTGCCATAGCCGCATCAAAACCCTCCGTATCAACATCAATACCTTTGGATTTTAGCGCGTCCTGAGTCAGGTCCAGAGGAAAGCCATAAGTGTCGTAAAGTTTAAAGGCGGTTTCTCCGTCTAAGGTATCGCCGTCTTTCAAGGATGATGTCGCTTCATCAAGCAAGGCAGTCCCGCGGCCCAAGGTTTTACGGAACCGTTCTTCCTCTTGTTCAAAAGTCGCTTCAATGGATGCTTTGGCGCGGCCCAATTCAGGATAGGCATCCCCCATTTCAGATAATAAGCTCGGCATTAAGCGGTGCATGAGCGGGTCTTTGGCCCCTAATATATGGGCATGGCGCATAGCCCGGCGCATAATACGGCGTAGAACATAACCGCGCCCTTCGTTAGACGGCGAGACACCATCCGCCATTAAGAATGAACAAGAACGCAAGTGGTCGGCAATCACACGGTGAGAGAACATCGCATCCCCTTTGGCTTTAACACCCGTCAACTCTACCGAGGCTCCAATTAAATTTTGAAATAGATCGATATCATAATTATCATGCTTGCCCTGTAATATAGCGGCTGTGCGTTCAAGGCCCATGCCTGTATCTATTGAGGGCTTAGGCAAAGGGTCTTGTCTTCCATCAGCAAACTTTTCAAACTGCATGAAGACGAGGTTCCAGATTTCGATAAAGCGGTCACCATCTTCATCGGGCGATCCTGGAGGCCCTCCTGGAATTTTATCGCCGTGGTCAAAGAATATTTCAGAACACGGCCCGCAAGGCCCTGTATCACCCATGGCCCAAAAATTATCGGAGGTCGGAATACGGATGATTTTATCATCTGAGAGGCCCGCAACCTTCTTCCAGAGCTCATAGGCTTCATCATCCGTATGATAAATGGTCACCAGGAGCTTATCTTTGTCTAGTCCAAAGTCTTTGGTGACCAGTTTCCAGGCATGTTCAATCGCGTCAGCTTTGAAATAATCTCCAAAGCTAAAATTGCCGAGCATTTCAAAAAATGTATGATGTCTGGCCGTATAGCCAACATTATCTAAATCATTATGCTTACCGCCCGCGCGTACGCACTTTTGAGACGTCACCGCGCGCGGATAAGGCGGGGTCGTTGCGCCGGTAAAGTAATCTTTGAATTGCACCATACCCGCATTGGTAAAAAGCAGTGTAGGGTCATTATCAGGCACAAGCGGGCTAGAGGCCGTTATGGTATGTCCCGCCCCTTCAAAGAAGCTTAAAAATTGCTGTCGAATGTCTCTAAGACTAGTCATGCGGCTCGTTTCTTTATGTTTCAGAGCTCCCCATATAGAAAGAGCGCTCGGCAGTGCCAAGCGCTCTTTTAGATTTGGTCAGGAAAAACCGGGGAAGGATGCTCTCCTGACCCGTGAAATCACGCCATATACCGCTAAATGAACTTTATGGGTTCATTTCCGATAAGCCGTAGATACGTAAGACCACGAAAGGCAGGGTTTAAGCGCCGAGAGACGTAATCTTGTCGTCAGCCCCATCATCTTCGATTTGCTCTTCTTTTGGCATAAGCAGTTCATCTTCGATAAGACCTTCATTGACGCGAATTTGCTGCTCCAGACGTTCCGCTAAATCTTTATTTTCAAGTAGAAACTTTCTGACGTTTTCACGGCCTTGACCAATGCGCTCATCACCGTAAGAGAACCAAGAGCCAGATTTTTCAACCACGCCAGCTTTGACGCCCAAATCAATCAATTCACCTGTCTTAGAGATACCCTGTCCATACATGATATCAAACTCAACTTGGCGGAAGGGCGGAGCCACTTTGTTTTTTACAACTTTGACCCGCGTTTGATTACCAATGACTTCGTCGCGATATTTAATCGCGCCGATACGGCGAATATCAAGACGAACAGAGCTGTAAAACTTAAGCGCGTTCCCGCCCGTTGTCGTTTCAGGTGACCCATACATGACGCCAATTTTCATTCTAATTTGATTGATAAAGATAACCATACAGCCTGATTTTGAAATCGAACCCGTGAGTTTACGCAGAGCTTGGCTCATGAGACGGGCTTGCAGACCCGGTAGGCTATCGCCCATATCGCCTTCAAGTTCAGCGCGCGGCGTCAAAGCCGCCACAGAGTCGATAACCAAAATATCAACCGCGCCAGACCGCACAAGCGTGTCTGCAATTTCAAGCCCCTGCTCGCCCGTATCAGGCTGAGCAATTAAAAGCTCATTGACATCTACGCCAAGCTTACCCGCATAGACGGGGTCCAAAGCGTGCTCAGCGTCAATAAAGGCTGCAACGCCGCCCTGCTTTTGCATTTCAGCAACGACGTGTAATGACAATGTTGTCTTACCTGAGGATTCAGGCCCGTAAATTTCAATAATCCGGCCCTTAGGCAGACCGCCTATGCCAAGCGCTATATCAAGGCCAAGAGAGCCTGTTGAGACAGACTCAATATCCATTGTGCTTTTCTGCCCCAACTTCATCACTGAGCCTTTGCCAAAAGCTCGGTCAATTTGAGACAGGGCCGCTTCGAGCGCGGCGGATTTATTTTTATCGTCGACTTTACCCACGACGGTTAAAGGGGTTGTAGATTTTCTGGCCATGTGTGAACTCCAGTAAAAATGACCGGAGCCCTTCGGTCATTGTCTTGAAATCGCGGCTGGTATCGGACTGCCGTGAACTTCTTGTTCCACAAATGTTCTCATTGCGCAAGTAAAAAGAACAAAATCGGAACATTATTATCATAAATGTCAATTAGACCTCACTTTCACCGATCTCAGATTTCACTTTCTCAGCTAATTGAGCCAATGTGAAAGGCTTAGGTAAGAAGGTGACATCCGGTTCTTCGGATAAAAGCTCGGAAAATTCTTCTTCGGCATAGCCTGAGATAAAGACAATCCGCGCATCCCCTAACATTTTGCGACCCTTTTTTAGAAGGGTCGGGCCGTCCATGCCCGGCATGACAACATCTGAAATCATCAGATCAAAATCGTGTTCTTCATCTTCTAAGATTTCAAAAGCCTCTTCACCATCTTCAGCTTCAATGACCTTATAGCCCCGCTTTCGTAAAGTCTTAGCCGCGATAAGGCGAACCGAGGCTTCATCTTCGACAAAGAGAATAGTACCCTGCCCCGCAAGACTAACGGGCTTACGAACTTCAACAGGCGCTTTGACGACAGGTTCGCTGAGAGCCTCAGAAGGATCCGCAGCAGGTAAATACATACGAAAAGTTGTCCCTTTTCCTATTTTACTATCGACAGTCAAATGTCCCCCAGATTGCTGGACAATGCCGTAAACCGTTGCAAGGCCAAGACCCGTTCCTTTGCCCTGTTCTTTGGTTGTAAAAAACGGCTCAAAGATTTTCGACTTTACCTCATCCGTCATTCCCGTCCCCGTATCGGTGACATCAATGACAATGAAACTCTCGGCTTTTATGTCTTTAAGTACCAAAGCAATGCTCTGGTCTTTAATGTCCTCTCTGGAAATTTCAGAACTTGTAACGGTTATTTTACCGCCGCCCTGACTTTCCATCGCGTCGCGTGCATTTACGCAGAGATTCATAAGTACAGTATCAATCTGACTCTTATCAGCTCTAATCGGGGATAGGCCTCGACCATGTACCATATTAAGGACAGCCCGTTCTCCCAAGGTTTGCTTTAAGGTCACCGCCATATCGGACAAAGTATCCGTCACACTCAGCAGTTCCGTTCTACGTGTTTGCTTGCGCGAAAAGGCCAATAGCTTTTTGACGAGCGCCGCCGCGCGAATACCCGTTGTATTTATACTTTGTAATTCAGGATAGGACGGGTCACCAACAGGATGGCGCTGTAAAAGCTCATCCGTATTGAGGCGAATAGCCGTCAAAAGATTATTAAAATCATGGGCAACGCCAGCCGCAAGTTGACCAATCGCTTGCATTTTTTGTGACTGAACGAGCTGCTCCTCTAGCGACTTTCGGGCCGAAACGTCGACCATATAGGCCCAACTGAGCGTCTCTTCATCAGGGTCAGGCACAATATAGACAGAGACTGGCATTTTTTTTGCCCCAATAAGGGTCGCATCAAATGGTTTGCCTGCCTCACATTCCGCCGCCTTTAACGACAAAAACCGGTGTTCATTGCCTTTGGGCATAAATATTTTCCCAAAGGCCAGCCCGTCCCAAGATAATCCCCCGCTCATGCCATCAAAGGCAGGATTTGCTGTCTTAATAATGGATGTTCCTAATTGCGCTCCCTCCAATTGCAGAACAGCAACAGGCGCTGTCGCAAATCCTTTAGCAATACCATTTTCATTCGGGGACAGTTTAGCCATCGACGCAGATTTTGATGGTAGATTAACTCTGTGACTGGAATGTCCGTAAAGCGCAACACTCGCAACATCATCGCCATTATCAAGCTTTTGCCAAGACCCTACCATGATAGTGGGTGTTACAACACCTTTGCGAGTAATCAGCCGCGTATCTGCTCGCACCACGCGGCCCGCAGTCGTGGGGCTGTTCAACAAGACGTCAGCGTCTTCTATAAATTCTTGAATATGATCGGGACGGGCATTGTCTTCGCCCCCTAGCCATCGATTTAAAACCGAATTTGTTGCCAGAATTACGCCCTCCCGTGTCACAGAAAACAATCCAACAGGGGCAGAAATTAAAGTCCTTCCCTCACCCAAGCCGTCTTGAGTTAAATCTTCAACTTGCCAAAGCTGATCGGCACCTAAAGGTCTAACCTGAATTCGGTAGCGCCGAAGGTTATTTTCACTGTCTACTAAATCAATAATTTCTTCGGCCTCGGAACGTTTGGAACTTATGTGATGGAGCCTAAAAATGGCAGAAGCCGTCTTTTTGCTTGCGCCCCCAAAAAGACGATCAACGGATGGTGGAGACTCACTCACGCCTATAGCTCCAATTTTATTTGCCAAATTAATATAGGCTTGATTGGCATGGGCAGGTTTACCATCGCGGACAATGAGGCTCGCTTGAGGGTTTTGAAAAAATGCCTCAGAATATGGTGAGCCGCGGTCCGCAAAGCGGCGTTCATTCGGGTCCGGCTTATCTCGGTTATTCGACAAATAGGATAAAAGCCCAAGGGTGCCAACAAGTGCCATGCCCCCCAATAAAATAAGGGCTGTCCATCCTAATTTCGGCGCATTAATCGCGGCAACAGCGGCGCTGGCGAGGATTAAAATCGCCAAAATAAACATGCCAATCCACCGCAACCATGGCCGCTTGGCAAAAGCATCCTTATCTTCGCTACCTCGAATCACTGTCTCCATATATAGAGCATAGAAAGGAATGAAGGAGTTTACAGCAAATTCTACCCCTTGATCTTCATTCTCAGTGATTAATCGCTTTGGTCTTTCCTTGCCATATTGTTACACTGTCAAAAAATTATTGGGAAATTCCATGAACACATCAACGTTCCTCCTCACCACAATCCTGGCGACTGGTCTTCTTTTTTCATCTTGCAGGGCTCCGGAGAACAAAGTGCCCAGCAAAGCGGAATTGGTCGAAACTCAGAGTAAAGCTCTAAATGACTGGTTTGAAGCCCGCTTTCAAGATGAGATGGCGAGATCACCCATGAGCCAAACTTATCTGGGCAAAACAACGAACCGTGACAAACTTGACGATGTCTCTCAACTGGCCCTCGACGAAAATGCGGCCTTGCAAAAAGCTTGGCTAGCGGAAATGCGCCGAGATTTTGACATTGACCGATTAGATGCCCAAAGCGCCCTGTCCTATCGGCTCTATGAATTTGCCGCGGAGGATGCCTTAGCAACTCACGAATATGGTTCAAATGACTATGTCTTTCAGCATATGAGCGGGCCGCATGCGCAACTACCAGCCTTCATGATAAATTATCAATCTGTCGAGACCGCCGAAGATGCCCAAAATTACATTTCTCGCTTAAACGCTTTTAAAGCCCATATGGGTCAATATGCTGACCGCGCCGAAGACCAATTTGCCGCCGGCGTGTCACTCCCCGAATTTGTTTATCCTAAACTCTCAGAAGCCTCGCGAAATGTTATTACCGGCGCGCCCTTCTCAGACGGAGAAGACAGCCCTCTGTATGCGGACATAAAATCCAAATTCAGTAAACTTGACATCGCGGATGATGATAAAGATCAATTACTCTCTGACGCCCGAGCAGCGCTTCTTAACTCCGTTCAGCCAGCTTATCTCGATTTACTCAATATGTTTGATCGTCACAAAGCTAAGGCCAGTAAAGATGATGGAGCTTGGAAACTGCCAAAGGCAGCGGACTATTATGCCTCGCGCCTACGGCATTATACAACAACAGAGATAAGCGCCGATGAAATCCACGATATTGGATTAAAGGAAGTTGCGCGTATTCAAGACGAGATGCGCGCGATTATGCGGCAGGTCGATTTTGACGGCAGTCTCAAAGACTTCTTCAATTACCTTAGAACTGATCCACAATTTACACTGCCCAATACAGATGAAGGACGGGCCCAATATATCAGAGAAGCCACAAAGATCATCAATGATATGAAGAGCGAGCTAAACGGTCTTTTTATCACGAAGCCCAAAGCGGATATGATTGTAAAACGCGTGGAACCTTTCCGTGAGGCGACGGCCTTTGGCGCCTTTTATGATCGACCCGCTGTCGATGGATCAAGACCTGGAACCTATTACATCAATCTAAAGGATGTGAAAGAACAGCCTATTTATCTCATGCAGGCCCTCGCCTATCATGAGGGTATACCCGGTCACCATATGCAAATCGCCATCGGGATGGAGCTTGAGGGCTTGCCCAAATTTAGAACTTTGGGCGGGCACACAAGTTATATTGAAGGCTGGGCTCTATATTCAGAGTCGGTTCCCAAAGAACTTGGGCTGTATAAAGATCCCTATAAAGACTTTGGCCGTCTTTCGATGGAAATTTTTCGTGCCGCGCGGCTTGTTGTCGATACGGGCATACATACAAAAAAATGGACTCGCGAACAGGCTGTACAATATTATCTCGATAATATCCCCAATCCAGAGGGTGATGTGCGCGCAGAAATTGATCGCTACATCGTCTGGCCCGGACAGGCGACCGCCTATAAAATCGGGATGTTAAAAATCCAAGACCTGAGGAAAAATGCAGAGGACCGCCTTGGCGAAAAGTTTGATATTCGCGAATTTCATGACGTTGTACTCGCGAACGGGTCTGTTCCGCTTAAGATTCTGGAAGAGCTTGTCGATAATTGGGTCGCTTCCAAAAACAAAAACTGATATAATAGTAGAAATAAAAAGCTTCCAAAGAAAGCTAATAATAAGGAAATCCGCATGAGAACATTACTTTTAACAGGACTATCAGTTCTAACTCTATCAACCGTGTTAGCCGCATGCCAACCTACACAAAGTCAAACGAGCGAAACGGTTTCAGATACCGCAGTGACCACAAAGGCGGTCGCCACGAATGACAATGAAATGGACGCCAATGCTAAGCTCGATGCTTGGTTTGAAACTAAATTCATGGAAGGGGTGAGGCGTTATCCGCAATTTTTAGCTCAGCTCGGCATAAAAGAAAGAACCGATGAATGGAATGACCCCAGCCGTTCTTTTGCCTTGGAACAACTCGATCAGACGCGCCAAGATTTGGAAGAGCTGCGCACTTCATTTAATGTCGATGATCTAGACGCCTCACATGCGCTATCCTATCGTCTTTATACCGAGCAAGCCCAAGATGAACTTGCCGCGGCTAAATGGTGGCATCACCGCTATTCTTTCAATCAGATGTTTGGAACGCACGCATCAATCCCAACCTTTTTAATCAATAATCACCCCATTGATAATGTTGAGGATGCTGAAAATTATGTGAAACGCTTAGGCGGGATCAAAGACTATCTTGGTGAGGTCGTCAAAAACTCCAAAGCCAGTGCCTATAAAAACATCATGCCGCCTAAATTCGTTTATGAGCATGTGCTTCGGACAACCAAAAACATCCTCAAAGGCGCCCCCTTTGACGACGGAGAAGA
>CAYYMI010000088.1:0-7860 GCA_964472905.1 uncultured Hellea sp.
CGAATTTCAAAAACGCCGCCTGTCAGTTCAAATGCCTGCTCAAACAACTTGCGGGCCTCGGCGATATTTCCGGCTTGCAGCTGGACATTCCCAAGCATGCGCATCGCCCAGTAATTTTGCGGATCAGCCACAAGGTCTGCTTTCGCAGCGGCTAGGGCTTTTTCTGTCTCACCCGCATACCAATAGAGCTCAGCTTTGGCTTGCGGGAAAACCTGGATAGCCTCCTCCACAAAGCCATTAAAGGCGAGTACATGTGCAAGGATAGTGCGCACAGCATTGTCAGAAGGGTCTGCTTCGAGTGCTCTAAATAAGAACTCTTCCGTCTGGTCTATGTCGCCGCGCTCCCATGCGATATGGAGCAATCTAGAATTACCCGTATTCGGGTCTAACATAGCCACTTTGCTGGCAATCTCTTCCGCGTCAACAAGCTTGCCTTCAAAAATCTTTAAAAGTGCCAGATTGCCCCCAGACCGCGTGTTAATCGGGTCCAGTTCATAGGCTTTTTCAAGGGCGCCGGTGATTTTGTCTGCTTCCCCAGAGATTTGATAGAAGATGGCCAAATCATTATAAGCATGCGCATCATTTGGGTTGAGCTCGATCGATCGCTTCAATGCCTTCAAGCCCTCGTCAAATTTCCCCTGCTCCTGTTGCAAACGCCCAAGCGTTGCATATGTGCTTGAAAAGTTGGGATCGAGAGCGAGCGCTTTTTGCAACAGAGGCTCTACCTTATTTTCAATTTCGGCAAGTGTTAAGTCCCCATAAGCGCCGTCGCCTTTTTGCAGGGACAACCAAGTGGCGGCAAGGGCCGCATAGGCCGGGGCATATTCGGGATCAATTTTAATCGCTTTTTGATATTCCTTGATGGCTTCATATTTGGTCGCCTTGGTGCGTTGATCACCAATGGCGTTGCCGCGAAGATAAGCCTCATAGGCTTGCTGGTTTACGGTGCGCGCAATTTTCGGGGCGCTCGATGTTTCAGGCGACACACCAAGAACATCATGCAGAGCAAAGACAATGGCCGCGGAGATCTCATCTTGAATGGCGAAAATATCATCCAGCTCTCGGTCATAAGTTTCAGACCAGAGATGCCGATCACTCTCGGCTTCAATTAATTGCGCCGTAATCCGTAATTTACTGCCAGATTTGCGCACTGACCCTTCGAGCACATGCGCAACGCCGAGCTGTCTTGCAACATCGGGAATATTGATATCCTTGCCTTTAAACGCAAAGGCGCTTGATCGCGACGTTACATGCAGGTTTGGGATTTTAGCAAAGAGATTTAAAAGTTCTTCGGAAATACCATCTGAGAAATATTCTTGGTCGGGATCTGAGGATAAATTGACAAAAGGCAAAACAGCAATGGAGGCGTCAGAGGCTTGGCTCGCGGTGATATTTGTTGGTGCTGTTGCGGGTTTAAAAGTTTGCATCGCCAACAATCCGCCAACCAAAGCCAAGCCACCAAGTATGGCATAATCTAACTTACGGCCCGTTTTAGCTGAGATGCTGGCATCAGGCATAATAGATTTCGTAGGCTTCATGCCTTCGGGTGTTAATTCAAATGCCCAAGCCAGTAGCAGGCAAATTGGAAAACCTGAAATGATCAGTACGGCAAAAAAACTATCAACCCAGTCTGGGAGATTTAGCGCGGGCGTCATCACTGAAATGACCTGCATAATTAGCCAGCCGACAACGGCATAAACCCCAGCAACACGGAAAATATTTCTGCGTTTCAGCTCTGCAAATAGATTATTCATGACGTACACCCCGTAGTCGTTTTTATTCGGTTATCATAACGCTATAAAAAAGTCTTACACTTTCTAATGCATCCATTCCCATGGCAAAAACAGGTCATAATGGATGTTCAGGAATAGACTTTCCAAATCGTTCTGAACGCATTTGCTAAAATATGAATTGTCGGGCGGACTTTATTATGCCTCTATAAAGTCTAGCAGTCTTTAACTAGCTCTACGCTACGTCGGCTTGAAGCGGCTTTACGTCTTGAGGCGCGTCATCATGATCTTGGAACCGTCTTACAAACCTGATGGATTCGAGGAGGTCTCGGCACAGGACAGGTTTCGTTAAAAAGAGATCAGCCCCAGCCGCCATACACGCGGCATTGGTCTTAGCAGACCCGTCAGCGGTTAAAGCGATTATCGGCACATCTTTGGAAGACAGATCGCTATTTCTGATAGCTTGTGTGGTTTCTATCCCGTTCATACCCGGCATACGAATATCCATTAAAATGAGATCTACAGATTGGGTTTTTAAGGTCTCTAGGGCCTCTTCTCCCGCAGCCGAACATATACAGACACATCCTTCAGGTTTTAAGAAGAGTTTGATAACGTCTTGATTGGATGAAACGTCATCCACAATTAACACTCTTAGGCCTCTGAGGTTGTCAGGATCAAAAAATGTATCGGGCGGCGTCTCATTTTTTACGGGAGTTTCAACGGGAGCATTTATTTCTATATCGGCATAATCAATCACGATATCGATAAGCTCATCAGAATTATCCTCAGCTGATGTCTCGGGATTTAGAGAGGAACCGGTCGTGATGTCTGATATTTTAGAGGGATATTCGAAGGTAAATTCACTACCGCGTCCATGCGAAGAATTAAAAGATATTTTTCCGCCTAATGTTTTTGCGATTTCTATGACGTCATGGAGCCGCGTATGAACCTGACCACTTATGATGTCGATTTGTTGCTCGTTTGGTATTCCGCGGCCCGTATCTGCGATAATGAAGGTTAAGTCTTGCGTGTTATTCGTTT
Organism: uncultured Hellea sp.; assembly: GCA_964472905.1. Classification (GTDB taxonomy): domain Bacteria; phylum Pseudomonadota; class Alphaproteobacteria; order Caulobacterales; family Maricaulaceae; genus Hellea. Next base: position 2,772 of record CAYYMI010000088.1, read on the forward strand.
TTACAGGTGAGGCGGTGACATGAACATGTACTCTGCCTTCATCCGTGTAATGCGCTGCATTTGACAGAAGTGTATTTAAGCAGGCGTGAAATTTTTGCGTTTCTATCCGATGGTCTCCAGTGATATCTTCAGCAATGAAACAGGTCAGCTCAACACCTTTGGACTCTATCATAGCGCGCCATGTGCCAACGATATCGTTGATCAACTGTCTTATATCTGTTGATGTGTCCTCGCGGGGCATGGTCTCTCCAAATGGAAATATAGTGAAGAGAATAATAGGCAATCGCTACAATAGGGTTAAAACCCTCAATAAACTAAACCCGCCAGAGGCGGGTTTTCACATTAGTGGAGTATGAAGTTCACGCATTGAACCAGTAACATTATTGTTACCTATTGATAATAAAACGATTTTTGAAAAAAATATCAAGTAAAAAGTGTCATTTTATAGAACAAACTATGGTGAACAGAGCTTAAACTGTCCTAAAATATAAGTTATTTTGATTAACGACAGACCGCTTTTACGCGTTTTAAGGCGGCCGTTATCCCTTTTAAGGAGAATTGGTAACTCACATTTGTGCCACGTGAACTGATGGCTTTTACACTCATCGTTGCGCCAGCTCTCATTTTTGAAACGAGGGCGCGCTCGCTGCTGTTGCTTTCAATAAAAGCTTCATTGGATGAGGCGTACATTGTGTATTTCGCCGACCCAACGCGGGCTTCGGGCGCGCGGTTGGCTTTGAGGTTATACCCCGCCAAAAAGCTGGGCTGTTCTGTGGCCGCGCCAGATTTCCAATTAGATACCATGAAGTAGACATCACCGTGATTGACGGATTTTGGCGATTGGACTTTGGGCTTGGCAAGGGCGTAGCAGGTCTTGCTTTGACCTTGCCCGCGCGTATAGACGGCCCAATCCGTAAAGGTACCCTCAAGTTTAGGCCGAGATTGGGCATCGGCCATAGGCGCGCTTAAAAGCGGACAGAGCACTATCACAGCAGCAATAATATAACGAAAACGCATCATAACAGGACCAAAAACTTTATCCGCTCTATAGCGCAGGATTATAGTTAAGACTGCGTTAAATACAGATAAAAAACAGCAGATTTATTTAGCGCGTGCGTTTCGGGCGCGTCCAGCTTTTATCAGGGCCGCCAACTTTGACAGGCCGGTCAGGATAGCCGCCCATCATAATGGTACGATCATAGAGAGCGAGGGCAGCGGCGAGGCTGACATTGATACAGAACTTTGTCGGGATTTTAACAAGGTGATCACAGCGAGATTGTAGCTCGTCTGATAAGCTACCTTTCTCAGGCCCTAGGATATAGGCGCAATTGGTTGGATGGCGGAAACTGGGCAGATCTATCGAGTCTTCCGTCAGCTCAACGCCCACAAGCTGACAACCGCGCGGCAGGATTAAATCCTCCGCGCTCTCCCATTCATAAAACGGCATATGAAGGTCAGAACGCGATGTGTCCGTGCGCCGAATTTCAAGTGCTTTATTGGTGGCACCGATGGTAAAGGCAAAGCTTGCGCCAAAAGCATTAGCCGTGCGTAGCACCGCGCCCAGATTATAGGATTTGGATATCCCCTCAACACCAACGCCAAAATAGCCGCGCATTAGGCCGCCCGTGCCTTGCGGATTTGGAACCATCTCCAAATGGCGTAGACGGAGACGAGGGCGCTGATAATGGTAATAATCAAAAATGGCACATTAGGCGATAAATCGAGATATCCCAGACGGATTAACATCACCGTACACATATTCACCGACAGGTTAAGCATGACCGCACCCGCCGCCATAAGGCGCGCGCGGCGCTCAGGTGTTGAGCGTCCTTGCGCCATGGCTTGCAGCGGAATGACAAACATGCCGCTGAACAGAGCCGCGCCAAAAATAGCGATCATAAAGCGCGGCATTTGCGGATCATTTAAAAAGTCTGCGATGCTGGACTGCACGGTGCGCGTGGTCTCAAAACTATTGAAATAAAGATCGGCGGAAAAGAGCGTCACGCCGATAATGCCTGTGGCCATTAAGCCGACGGCTTCTCGCCCTTTGGCGATAATCACGCAGAGCAGGGAGCCAATTAAAATCCCAATCGTGGTGCTCGCCTGTATAAAGGAGAGCACATAAAGATCATATTGCATGACGTTATAAACATAATTGGGAAGGGCGGTGATCAGGATTGTCGAGAAGCCGTAAAACCATGCTATCCCGAGCATAGGCCGAAAGACGGGCTTATCCGCCCAGGCAAATTTCAAAACCTTCCAGATGGCAGTGACAGGATTGTAATCGACCTTAAGGTCGGGTTGCGGGGGCGGGGCTTCGGGTACACGCTCTCCGGCCATCCAGCCAATAAAGGCGAGCACCAAGAGGACCACAGAAATAATCCGAGAGCCGCTGAGCATAGACTCGGCTGGAAACTTAATCTGGAATAAAATTGTGCCGAATACAGTTCCGAGTAAAATGGTGAAAAACTGAAACCCGCTGAGCAGTCCATTGCCTGTAATGAGCTCATCATCATCGAGCCATTGCGGCAGCACGGCATTTTTCGTCGGCGAGAAAAAGGCCGATTGCGCGCCCATACAGACAAGGGCCATGCACAGAATGAAAGAGTTTTGAAACATAAACCCAAAGGCGGCGATAATCATAATACAGACTTCGACCCGCTTGATCATTTTCAGAATAACGCCGCGGTCAACCTTATCGGCGATTTGCCCAGCAATGGCGCAAATCAACAAAAACGGCCCCGTAAATAAAATTGCGGCCAGCGGAATAACCGACTCGGTCGGCATGCCGGAGAACAGCGTAATCCCGCCCGTCAGAACCAGAGCAATCAGCGCATTTTTAAGCGCGTTATCGTTAAAGGTTCCGGCTTGGAAGAGAACAAAAAGCGGCAAGAACCGTTTTTGCGTAAAGAGTTTACCAGCAAGTTTAGCGCTCATGATTTTGTCTCTTTTCCTTGGGCCTGTTCTGCCGTGTCTTCTTCAGCTTCAAGTTCTTCTTTTTCTCGGGCCAATCTTTTTTCGCGGGCGACCTCGTTTTCTACGGTCTTGCCAATATCATCGGGGTTGAGCGCGCCGAGATTTTCCATATCCAAAAGCGCGATAGAGCGGCTCTCGATCATATGTTCGAGCTGTTCCATAAATTCATCCTTTTCCAACCCCGGCATGATGGGCGGTAGGAATTCCAAATCCGCGCGGCCTTTATGTTTAGTCCAATCATTTTGGTTCCAGCGCTGGCCCAAATTACTGGCGAGCGGCACAACGGGACAGTCAAAATCTTTATAAAGATGATAAACCCCTTTGCGGTAACGGTGCTGGGTTCCGATTTTCGAGAGGTGCCCTTCGGGATAGATCAGGATTTTGCGGCCTTGCTCTCGCACCACAGCGGCGCTCTCGCTCATTTTTTTACGCTGATCTTCGCCCCCGCAATTATTAATCACCACGGCGTTCATTTTATACAGGATACGCCCGACAAAGGGGTGTTTAGCAATCGCGTCCCCCGTGACAAATGACAGGTCTTGGAATTGCGCAAAGGCGACAAAACCGTCGCCATAGCTCTGATGCTTGGCCGCAATAATCGCCGCGCCCTCGGGGATGTGCTCATGCCCCGTCACATTGACTTTCATGCCCGCGATGTTGCGCATCCCCCACACCATAAGGCGCGTATAACGGCGCAGGCTCGCCATCATCGGATTACGCCACGGCAGCAAGGATAAAAGCACGCAAACCAGCGCATAAATAATCGTCACTACGGCAAAGAAAATATTGAAAATAAGCGAGCGCAAATATGTCCCCTAAAACGAAACCCTTACGCGCAGTGTTGAATAAAGTCGGGGACGGTGCAAGAGGGATTTTCAAGGGGGATTTTCAAGAGGGATTTTCAAGGGCGATTTTCAAGACTAAATCAACTCAGGCGCGTATTGGCTTGCAACCTTTCTATCAAAACGCTGGGATGAATGTCTAATATTCCAGATCGATAAAAGGGTAATTGACATGAAATATTTATTACAGAGCGCTGCCGTAATATTCGGGCTTAGCTTTTCTACAGCGGCGCATGCCGGGTCTTTATGCGGCGGCAGTTCTGCCCCGCTATCCTCGTCTTGCACCTTGGCGCCCGCGGCGCACTCATCTGCTGCGCCTTCAGCGGCTGGCATTTCGTCTTCGACAACGTCACTCGGCGTTCCGAGCATTGGCGTTTCGCCGTCTGGCGTCTCCGCAGTCACGCAGCCTGTTTTCACGACAACAACAACAATGAGACCGGTCACAACCCTTGAAAACGTCACCATCATGCAAGAGCATACAGAAACGAAAGCTGTCACGGTGCACAAGCCAGAAACCGTCACCAACGTCACGACTGTTATGAAAGAAGTCACAACATCAGAAGATGTCACGGTCATGAAACCTGTCACGACGATGAAGGAAGAAACGACAATGGTCGAAGTCACCAAGCAGCGTAATGTGACCCGGCAACGTCCTGTGACCAAAACCCGCGAAGTCACTGTCATGAAAGAAGTCAAAGTCATGAGACCTGTGACAGTCATGAAAGAATTTACGGAAATGCAGCCCCATACCGAAATCGAAACCTATACTGATATGGAATCTTACGAAGATGTTGAGAGTTACACAGAGATGGAAGCGCAAACACAGATGGTGCCCCATACTGAAATGGTCGCCCATACAGAAACGAAATTTAGCACCACCATGGTCCCCGAAGAACAGACCAGCACACATACGGTGATGCGCCCGACCACGGAATATCAGGAGCATAAGGTGATGCGCCCGGTGACGATGCAGCAGTCACGGACAGACTATATTCCAGAGACTCGCACGCGCCAGACTAATCTTGTCAGGCCTATAATTCCTGTCCCTCAACCTGTCCCCGTCGCGGTTCCAATTCCCTATTGTGTACATGTGGTTCAAACAGGCTGCCGTCGCCGATAGCAACAGGGATAAATCATCACGTCATTGCAAGATTTGATCTTGCAATGCATTTTCCGTTCAATGTTCGCTAATCCTCCAAAAGCGCATTAGCGAGTGTCTTATTTGGAGCTGCGGTTTCAACTGGTCGTCGCAACACTTTAGTTATTTACTA
>CAYYMI010000089.1:0-7475 GCA_964472905.1 uncultured Hellea sp.
GGTTTACGGCGCGACCCTGGGTGTCGAGATGACCGAGAATCATAATGGTCGCGCTTGGATGATTTTAGATAAGTCTCTCATTAAACAAGCCTTAGATGATGTTAAAGGCGATAAGGCCCTCGCTTTTCAACGCGCCCTCGCTAAATTAAATTCTTACTTTGGGACCAAGAAAGCCAAGTCCGCTAAAGACTTAGCCAATTTGATCGGCGTGGATGAAACAAACCTTGTGGCCCAACTTGCCGAGTATAATAAAATGGCACGCGGCGAAATCGCAGACCCATTTGAAAAAACACAAACCGACATTGCCGAAATTGATGAAAGTAAAATCGTCGCCATAGAGATTAGCTTATCCGCCAAACTCTTCCCCTGCCCCACCTTAACCCTAGGCGGTTTAAAAGTGGATGAAGCAACAGGTGGCGTCTTAGGAAATGACGGTAAGGCCATTGAAGGGCTATATGCTGCAGGACGCAACGCAATTGGTGTAGCCTCCTGGAATTATATTAGCGGCCTATCAATCGCCGATTGCGTCTATTCAGGCCGGCGAGCCGCAGACGCTTTATCTTTATAAATAGAGGATAATGTACTAGTGTGCCCCAATGACGTATTGCCCCTACTAAAAGTCAATTCGTGTGAGAAATATGCATGTTAGGCTTTTGGTATCGTTGTTACAATTAAGCGACTAAAACCGCCTCACGTACAATTTTCTCATGAAAGACATTTTCAGCGGAGGTTAGTGGGGTATGCTTTTCGATAAACATATTCACGCCTCTACTAATCAAAGCGTCTAAGAACACATCTCGAGCGACATGCTCGTTCCTGAACAACCAATCCGATACATCAACCCAGTCCCATAGAGGGCTGGACGTCATAATCCTAAATGAAGGTGGCGGGAACCTTTCTCCCCGCTCACCATTAGCATAGTGCGTTATTGCCTGCCTACTTAACCCAGAACGCTCCGCAATATCGGCTTTTGTAACCAAGAAATCTGGGTCAAATCGTTCAACACGCGCGCCAGCGGCTATCAAATTTGCATATGCGCTCACAACCGCATCTGAATAGGTTTCATGCTCACGAGCGAAAGTCGCTATTACGCTACCCTTGAAGAGCATCAAAGTGGCATCATCACAGCCAGCCTCAAAAAATCTATCTGCAAAATTTTCTGCGTAGGGGTCTACCCCTGACACAATAAATGAAAACTCAAAGGTCTTGCTCATCTTCCGAACTACCACAGTGACACTTTTCGACCTTGCGAATAATTTGCCTCGCGTGATTTACATCGTTTTTAGGTGTGCAGTAAACATAGACTATACACCCACTTTGGTCGCTATTAGGGCAATAAAGCTTTGCCCATGTGTGGCCCTTTCCTGTGCTTTTTTCCAAACGCCAACCTTTACTAAGAGCGAACTCAATAGCTGGCCTGATGTCCTTTTTTGGATGACGTTTGCTCAATTCAATACCCTCAATATATGATTACACTGTTTACATTTGTCAACAGACAAGTGTGTTTATGCCAGTATTGTGAAAATAAAGTTAAAACAACACTAACGCAGCCAGCCATGCTTAACGCGAAATTAACCATAAATCAAAAGAAAGGCAACCTGTAGACACGAAAACAACCCTATTTTAGCATATAGTATAAGATAAATAGCTATTTATACGCTATGCGTTACATTTTACTAGACTCTGCAGCAGTAATGCGTAACACTGCAATTATGGCGATTCTTGATAATAAAATTCAGTCCAAAATTGAGCTGTCTCGCGCGAGGATGGAAAGAATTTCTCATGAGCTCAATAAACTGAAAGCCGAGTATGAGCTTGAAAGAGCCAAACTTGAGACGTGGCAGGAGGCTAGCCAGCTAGCTCAAGAATCTCGGAAAACTCGATCTAGCAGCTCGAGAACGGCTAACGCTGATTGGGTCGCCATCTTTGATATAATATCAAGGAACCACGATGGATGCTTTACTTACGACATCATAGAGACAATTGCAGAAAATCATAGCGTGCCCATTAAGCGAGCATCGCTGCGGGCTAAAATGATGCAATATGTGGAAAAAGGGCACGTACAACGCATTGAAGACGGGGTCTTTAAAATTGCACCAGAAGGATATTCTTTTTTTAAAATAATGCCAAGTTCGCCTGAGAAGCCTGCGTCACAAAAGTCTGCGTGGGATAAACCCCCTACTACGCTGACGCTAAAAGACATTGGTTTTGATTAATACGTAAAAGTACAAAAAGCGGCTACAAGAGCCGCCTTAATTTCAACCCAGACCGATGGAGCGGTCGCAGATTGAAAGGAGAATTATAGTGCCAAACATCAGTTTTAGCGTCGTATCGGCGCGCGGTCTGAAAAGTCCAAGTCCGATAGCTAGGTGACCCTAGGGACTCCTTGGAGGGGGTCTAACATCGCGAATTCTTTACGGTCAACCCCTCAATTCGGCCCTTGCTTTCGATTGTCTTACACCCTTGATCACCCCCAAACTCGATGGGCTTTATTTCTACAAAGCGTAATAGCGCCTCGTCAAAGCCCATATCTAACGACAACCAAGTCTTTTAACGGGTAATATACAGCTCGCCTGATTTATGCGGAATTGACCGCATAGGTTTCTTCAAAAAAAGTCACGTTATCACGCGCAATCATTACACATATTGCGATATATAGTCACCATATTTCGCGTGAATATCATCCGCATCGAGACCGAAATCTTCTAGGCTATATTTATGGGCGGCGCGATGTTCGCGGCGATTGACCTCTATCCAATCTTCCATACCTATTTTGATTTCTGAACTCATCGGAATGCCTGCGGCAGACAGGACTCTCATGCCTTCTTCGCTAGGTGCTGTCAGCAGGCTTTTGTAATTCACATCAATAAACCTATCTGCACCTGCATTGGCTCTCACCCGCATGAAATTATCAAGCCAGTCTTTGAGGCGCGCCATCCAATAGGTCCCGATTTCGGTATTGGAAATATCACTCGACCCCATTTTATAAAGGCTGGCTTCCATGCTGCAATATGACGGTATGGTCGAGACAGGGTCGCGGTGGGTCATGACTATTTTTGCTTGCGGGAAAACGTCTAAAACGGTTTGAAGACCCATTAAGTGCCCTGGCGTTTTTAGAACCCAGTTTTTTCCCGCGCGCGACGGATCTTGCCATTGCAAAGATTGTAGAATTTCAATCAGGTCATCATAGGCCTTGCGAGGATTTTGCTTTGATAGCCACGCCGCGTAATCTGGCACGAAATAAGTGCTCTCAATCATGGAACTCGAAAAGAGCTGTCCTAAAATAATGACCTCTTCATCAGGCTGTTCAATATCCATGGGGTGAATAGACATAAGCTCTGGAATAGCTTCAAGCATATAGGCCAGCACACCCTTGGCAGCTTCGAGCCTTGGCGCAGGGTCTCCGCGCCGCTCGCCCTCAAGCGGAACATAGTTTTGTGTTTCATACCAACGCACACCCGTCAGCTTTGGCGCAGCCGCAAGCATTCTGTGGAGCATGGTACTGCCCGTGCGAGGCAGACCCGTCAGGACAGCGGTGACATTGACCTCTTCCTCCAAAATTTCAGGATTATCTTTTAGAAGCTTCACGTGGCGCAAGCGATTAACGAGGCCAGAAACTATCATATGTTGCGCGCCATATATCCCTTCGGGACTCAGTTTCGCCTGCTTATTTAAAGATGGAATAAGCACATCAATATTCTCAAAAAACCAGTCATCGCCAAAATCCGTTAAGCCCGTTTGTTCGCAGGCCTGCGCGATTAAGCTTTCTCTATCAGGAACCACTCTTAACACCTTTGCGTTTTTTTATCGCTTATTTACTACGCACTCAAAGATATTTTGAAAGTTTTTATTTCATATTCGTAAAAGATTGGGCTAGGCTCTACGCATGTTGCTCAAAGATAAAGTTGTTATAATAAGTGGTGTAGGCCCCGGAATGGGGCAAAGCATGGCAAAAATTGCCGCGGCCGAAGGCGCGAAGGTTGGCCTTGGTGCGCGCAATCAAGATTTCCTCGATCAGGTTGCGAATGAGATCAAGGGCAATGGCGGTCAGTGCATTGCGCTGTCCACGGATGTCACCGACGCGGCGCAATGCCAAAGGCTTGCTCATGCGGTATCTGAAGAATTCGGCCGAATAGATGGTCTTGTGAATAGTGCCTATCTGCACGGTGATTGGGCGACCAGCGATGTTGCCAAGGCTGAAGACTGGGCGGCGGTATATGATGTAAATTGCCTCGGCGCATTGCGTATGGGCCAAGCCGTTTTGCCCACTATGAAAGACCAAGGCGGCGGCGCGATTGTCAATGTCTCGACCATGGCCACGGTCAATCCCTTCCCTGGCGAAGCAGCCTATGCGGCAAGCAAAGGCGGGCTAGGCGTTTTGACGAAGCATATGGCGAAAGATTTTGGCGCAATGGGTATTCGGGTCAATGCATGCCGCATGGGGTGGATTGGCGGCGCACCCGTCATGGGATATATCGATGCGCAAGTGGCTGCTGGGCGACCGCGCGACGAGGTTGTTGGCGAAATTACAGGGCGCATTCCGCTTGGTATTATACCACCCGAAGATGATTGCGCCAAAGCCGTTCTCTATTTCGTCTCAGACTATGCCAATGTTGTATCAGGCGCGACACTTGATGTGAATGGCGGCCAATATATGGCACCCGGTTAGTGAGTGAGAGCAAAACCCTTTGGACAAAATTTTGCCGTGACCTTGAAGCGGCAGGACAACATGTTCTGTCCTCTGAGCTTCAAACATCCGAAACTGAGCGCGCCGAAGGAATGCGATATCTCACCCGTCTTTTGCGGGTCGGACTGGACATGCATTTGGAACATGGTGATCCTGCCTTTCCGAGCTTTTACCAAGCCTCTCATGCCACGGCAAAAATCGGGTCAGACAACCCCGATAATTATTATCAAAACGCGACGATATCCGGCGACTATAATTACCGGATAAGCGGGCAGCGCGGCACAGTCCCTATTCTCAGCTTTGGCACAAAAGCCAATCGCTACGCTATTGATGGCTCAATGGCCTCAACAGGGGAGCTGGACATACGGAATGTGACAATCGCCGAAGACGGACGCTTTGATATAATTGTTAGCCGCAATAAGGTCAGAGGCAATTGGCTTCCTCTTGAAGCGGACTCGAGTATTTTAATTGTTCGTCAAACTTTTTTCGACCGCACAACAGAAATTCCTGCAACTGTCAAAATTGAAGCTTTACAAGGAAACACCACACCGCCTGTATTGAATATGGCCTCCCTCACAGATGCCCTTAACCGCGTGCCCGCCTTTGTGAACGGCACTTCGACAATCTTTGAAAACTGGGCGAAATTGTTTCGCGAAGAAAACCGCAATGCGCTCAACACGACGGATCAACGCATGTTCAACAAGGCGGGTGGTGACCCAATGATTTATTACCTACATGGCTGGTGGGAGTTGAAAGATAATCAGGCGTTAAAAATTACAAGTCCCATACCCAAATGCGAAGGATGGAATTTCCAAATCAACAATATCTGGATGGAAAGTCTCGATTATCGCCATCACACTATTCATACGAATAATGGCCTCGCCAAACTAAATGAGGATGGCACTGTAACCATAATCGTCTCTGCTAAACTACGATACGGCAATTGGCCCAAAAACCATATAGACACGGCAGGGCACAATAAAGGGACCATGCTTTGGCGTTGGACGGGCGCGAAAAACCACCCCATTCCCACAGTGGAGATCATCAATGTCTGATCTGGAAGCCCGCATCGAAAGATTAGAAGCCGAGAGCGAAATTCGAAAGCTCAAAGCGCGATACCTCAATGCCTGTGACGCCAAGGATGAACCGGCCATTCGCGCCTGTTTCACCGAAGATGCCGAGATTGAATTTCCGCCGATTGGAAGTTTTGACCTAGACGGCCTTATGGGCATCTTCAATCAAATGGCCGCAACGACACCTATTGTCGATGTACATCACGGACATAATGGCGAGATTGAAATTGACGGAGACACGGCAAGCGGACGCTGGAACCTTGGTTTTGCGACTTATGATCCACGTCATAAGAGTTTTCGTATGCTCGCCAGTTTTTACGAAGACCGATACCGTAAGACAAAAGACGGTTGGCGAATTTGCTATACCAAATCAACGCCGCGCACGATTGTAGACGGCACATTGGCGGAAGATAACCTAACTGCGAAATGGTCAGCTGATAATTAAATGGGAGACTATAATGTTTAAAGAAAATGACCCGCTCACAGCCCTAGACCCGGACGCTATTGTCGTGTCGGAAACGGTGCGTATAAATGCGCCGGCTTCGCTCGTTTGGGACATCTTGCTTGATATGCCCAAATATGGCGATTGGAATCCTTTTTGTGTTGAGTGTGAGAGCACATTAGAAATGGGCGCGGCCGTGAAAATGAAACTGAAAAGCTATGTGAATTGCGAGCCAGAATTTTTCGAAAACACCGAATATGTTTGCGCCTTTGAACCTGAAAAACAAATTAGCTGGGCGCTTCCCCATTATGACGCTTGGCCCTATCCGGCGCGGCGCGATCAATATATAAAATCCACGGGGCCAAATAGTTGCGAATATTATTCAACAGATGAATTTCGCGGACCCAATGGCATTCACGTCATGCGCTTTGCTGGGCCTTGGGTTAAACAAGCTTTTGATGAGACAGCTCACGCCCTAAAAGCTCATGCCGAAAAACTGCATCGTAATTAAACGTCTAACGGCGCAAAATCCTCAGGCAAATTATGAAAATAGCTTAACTCCTCATGGCGGCTTTGGATACGCCATCCCGCCTTCGTCCGAATAAGAGTGTCTCTATACCAGAGCCCCACAAAGAAGATATGAGGTTGGCCGTCGCGCTCTATCACCATGGGATTAAACAGAGTTGTGCGACACGCCGCGCTGTCACCGTTGATATTGATTGATGGGAGACCCAACATGTGCTGCATGCCAGAAAAAGGTTTCAACGCTTTTTCGAGATATGTTTTTGTCTCTTCCAGATTGCCGCGTGCGCCTCCGGCTTCGGTATAATCGATTACAGCGTCTGGCGTAAAAATATTATCTAACACGTCCCAGTTACGGCCATCAATCGCGTCGCAGTAAGACACAAGCAGGTTCTGAATTTCAAGACGGTCGGAAATCTCTTGTTGATCTAACACTAATTTTTCTTCGCTTTATATTTCGCGATAGGCGTCATGATCTTTGCGACTCTGTTGTCATATTTGACAACATCAACAACCACAGAGGTTTCGACCAGTCGAACCCCCTTCAAATCCAATATCTGATTACTGGCAACTTGATGCACAGCAGACAATCCCTCAAACAACCCGATTGCGAGAATATCAAAGCGTCCCAACAAGATGATGACCCCATTAATTTGAGATATTTCAGCAACTTTTTCGGCTACGTCTTTAATCAAGTTTTGTTCCGCATGGATACCGATATAGCCAAGCTGTGGGGTATCAAGGTGGGACA
>CAYYMI010000090.1:0-7467 GCA_964472905.1 uncultured Hellea sp.
TGGGGCTGTGGCGGTGCATCCTGATGATGAGCGATACGCGCCTATTGTGGGCAAGATGGTACGCCTGCCGCTCGCGAACCGTCTTATCCCAATTATAACGGATGAATATCCGGATCCTGATTTTGGGTCTGGCGCGGTGAAGATTACGGGCGCGCATGACTTTAATGATTATGAAGTCGCCAAGCGTAATGACATCCCGATGTATAGCCTCATGGATGAGCGCGGCGCCATGTGCGAATCCGAAATAATGCCCGAAAAATATGTCGGTATGGATAGGTTCAAAGCGCGGAAAGCCGTGGTCGCGGATATAGATGCCGAAGGGTTTTTGATTGCCGTCGAAGATAAGAAAATCATGCAGCCTTATGGCGACCGTTCCAATGTCGTCATTGAGCCTATGCTCACCGATCAATGGTTTGTGGACGCGGAAAAGCTTGCAAAAGAGGCTTTGACGAAAGTCGATGATGGGTCGACAAAATTCATCCCTGAAAACTGGAAGAAGACCTATGACCACTGGATGAAAGACATCCAGCCTTGGTGCATCTCGCGGCAACTCTGGTGGGGACATCAGATTCCAGCTTTTTACTTTCCTAAAATTGAAATGGGCGATGCAAAGTTAATTCTAATAGATGATGGCGATTATACGATTTTGGTAGATGCTGATGAAGGCTTTGTTAGAACTGAACAGCATTTTTCATACAAAGATCAAATGGAAAATTATGAAGCCAACGTTCACGTCAACGTTTTAGTTGCTGATTCTAAAGAGCAGGCCTTAAGTAAAAACGCAGAACTGCCAGAAGTGTTGAAACGAAATGGTGATGAGATAACTATTTATGGTTGGCGCGACCCAGACGTCCTAGACACATGGTTCTCTTCTGGCCTCTGGCCATTCTCCACACTTGGCTGGCCAGACAACACCGAAGAGCTAGAGCGCTTCTACCCGACCTCAACGCTCGTCACCGCTTTTGATATTATCTTCTTCTGGGTCGCGCGGATGATGATGCAGGGATTGCATTTCATGAAGGAAGTGCCCTTTGATGACGTTTATATCCATGCCCTTGTGCTTGATGAGCAGGGTAAGAAGATGAGTAAATCTGTTGGCAATACACTCGACCCGCTGGATCTCATTGACGGGGTGGATATTGAAACCCTTGTCGCAAAACGTACGCGCGGGCTGAAAAACCCTGAAAAAGCGCCAAAAATAGAAAAGGCTACGCGCAAGCAATATCCTGATGGATTTGAGGCTTATGGCGCGGATGCGCTGCGCTTCACGCTCGCCTCTATGGCGGGCCAAGGTCGTAATATCCGCCTCTCTGTTGACCGTATCGCAGGCTATCGTAATTTCGGTACCAAGCTTTGGTCAGCGGCGACATTTGGGCAAATGAATGAGTGTAAGCCGGCGAATAATTTTGATCCCGCATCAGTCAATCTTGCGCTCAATAAATGGATTATATCCGAGACCGTTAAAACAACCGCAGAAGTTACGCGCTGTATTGAAAGCTACCGTTTTAATGACGCGGCGGATGCCGCTTATAAATTTGCATGGGATACCTTCTGCGCGTGGTATTTGGAAATGTCCAAACCTATCCTCTCTGGCGAGGACGGTTCTGACAAAGACGAAACCCGTGCGGCTTTTGCGTGGACGCTCGATCAAATTCTGAAACTTCTTCATCCCTTCATGCCGTTCATTACCGAAGAGCTATGGGGCAAAATTGCCGATAGCCGCGAGGACATGCTGATTATTTCGCAGTGGCCCGACCTGTCCGATGCGCTTATCAGCGACGCGGCGAGTGAGGATATTACTTGGGTGCAGACGCTCATCACAAACTTACGCTCTGTGCGTGCCGACATGAATATTCCGCCAAGCAAGAAAGCGCCGCTGCTAATGCTCGCCGACAAACTTGACCCGCGCCTTGCTCAATATGCCGAAGTACTCTCGCCTATGGCGCGTGTGGACGGCGTAGAGATTGCCAACGAAGCCCCCAAAGGCGCGCTTCAAACCGTGGTTGACGGCGTTACCTTTGCGATACCTCTGGACGGCTTGATCGATACAGGCGCGGAGAAAGCCCGCCTGTCCAAGGAAATCGAAAAGGCCCAAACTGAGATCGACAAGATTGATAAAAAACTGAGCAATGAAGCCTTCGTCTCCAAAGCGCCCGAGAAAGTCGTGACTCTACAAAAAGAGCGCCGGGCCGGTTATGTCGCGGAGCTAGATAAATTAAATGAGGCGATAGCCGCTTTAGGATAGGGCAACTTGCATCAATTTGATGAACATCACGCAGAGTTAAAGGGCTTCTCCTCATATTTTCATGAGGAGATATTTCCGTTGCTCGCCGCGCAAGATGGATCGCGCAGAGAGGCTGTGAAGAAAGCCAAAATCTTTGGCGCCTTTATTGTCGTGATAGCCATTATTTTGGCGATTTTTATCTTCATAAGAACTGATAAGTTTCAGCTTGGGTTTTTCGCTTTATTTTTTGGAGGCGCTGGTAGTTTTGGGCTTTACAAGAAGCTCACGAAAACAGTGAAGGGCTACGCTAAGGGTAAGATCGTTAGCGGCATATGTACATTCATTGGTTGGACCTTTCAGGAAAAAGTGACACTCAAGCCTGATCTAGAGTTACTCGGACAATTTGGCCTGCTGCCGAAGGGGTTCAGCGCTGAGGCGGCTTCTTCTAGCTACCGAGCAGCTTTTGAAGATCAAATGTCTGGCGCGGCGCATGGAGCTGACTTTCGATCTGTGGAAGCTCACCTAGAGTGTAAAAGTGACGATGATTGGGTTACGGCTTTTAGGGGTCAAATTATGACGCTCACCTTTCCGCGGAAGTTTTTGGGGCAAACGGTTGTCCTTCGCGACAAGGGCATGTTCCAGAGTAAAAACCGGGGAGATATGAAACGGGTGGGCTTGGTTGACCCTGTTTTCGAAAAAATATTTGAAGCTTACAGTACGGATCAAGTTGAATCGCGTTATCTGCTTGATCCTGCCTTTATGCAAAAACTCGTCGACTTAGAGCGCAGCGTAGATGGGAAGAGAATTCGCTTTGGCTTTATTGAGGGGCAATTATTAATCGTCGTCGAAACTAAAAACCGCTATGAAGCTGGCTCGATGTTAAAACCTCTAACGTCACCAGAGCGTACACAAAAAATACTCGATGAAGTTGGGGCGATTTATGACATCGTTGATGCGGTTCTTGCCCCGAACGCGTCATAACTGAACCTTAAGCTAATTTTGCTATCCTTCAGATATGAAGGTGCAAGATTTTTATCCACCCAAAAATTTTGGGGCGCAGGTGCAATCCTTGCGCAAATATATTCATGACGCGCTTGGGTGGGAGTATGAACCCTCTGTTGGCGCCCCTGGTATCCTCATGCCCTTGAGAGCGGCAGGAATTATCACAAGCATTTCTGACCGGTTTGATTTTCGTGGCCGCGTCAGAGGACATGCCTTTAAAAATCAAAGTTTTGAACTTGTTGATGTAACAGCTGGAAAAATGAAACAATCCAGCATTGGTAATCTCCGAAATATAAGGCGGATAGAGGACATGGGCCAGATTATGGGCGAGATCATAGACGCAGAGGATATGGCCGCAATGGACGCAACATTTAGTGAGCGCCGCGGCTTTCAGGGCGTAGTCATTAGCTTGCCCCATCACAGCCGTTTTATGGGCCGAACGATTATTCGCCGTGATATGGGCAAACTAAATCCACCTGTTGTCCAGGATTTAAACCGCGTTGGTTTTGCGAGCTCAAAATTCGAAAAACTATTTGAAGTTTTTAGTGATGATCAAGTCGAAGCTAGGTTCTTAATTACGCCTGATTTTATGGAACGGTTGATAGATTTTTCCGAGGACTATTTGGGGCGTAATGTTCAATGTGCCTTTTTAGGCGATAAATTCCATGTCACCATTGATATTGATGATCGTTTTGATTTCTCTCGTGATTTAAATTCAACCAATTATCAAGATGCCTCCACAGCAATTATAAATGAAGTAGGGAGTATATTTTACCTACTTGAAAAGCTCCAAACCCTGCAAGCTCGTGTCGGGGCAAAGGGGTCAGAGGCCGTTGATAAGGAGCGTGGTATTTATTACCGCGGATTGATCGATAACCTTATGCCAGCGGTTAAAGGAGCTGAAGATAAGTTTGATTCTACAAATCCGGTTTTTAAGGATATGCAGCATGTCTTACCCTTTTTCTGCGAAAGTTTGCATGGACTGCTCCTGCCGCGATTTTAGGGCACGAGGTGCTTTTGTGTTATATGGGTAGATATTTTCCCGCCCATCCACCAGCACAGGAGTGTCACGGGGTAAGCTAGTAGACCGTCAATCGCGTAATGCCATGCGAGGACAATCGAACCGATATATATCGTTATATTAAATGCGATCAATAACATCCGAAGAAGTCTGTTTTTCCAAAATAGAAGTAACATCATAAATGATGCCGCGCAGTGTAGACTCGGCGCTGCAGAAATGCCTGCAAATCGAGATTCTTTATTTTCATACATTGTGAGCAAAACATCAAAATACTCATAAGCCCCAAGGTGATGGGTCTCGTGTATGGTAGCTAATTGTGCGATGAGTGGCTGGTAATAATTCTGCCCTGTAAAATATTCGAAATAGCATGGGCCCGCTGATGACAATAAAGTTGCGAGGATATTTCCCGCAAAAAGCCATAATAATATCATTGAAATTATATACTGATACCGTTCTTGTTGAGGCATAGTTCGGCTAGTGAAGCAATAAATCCAAATGCCGATAACTAATCCAGCCCATGCTGTGTAGATACGGTCAATAGATACTATAAGGAGGGGAATGTCGTAAACCCATGACAGTAATGTCCATGGGTCGTTACCTAAAAATATAGCTCGATCTAGGTGGTAAGCGGCCGTATCAAGATAGAATGGGATCATATCTGGAATAAGGGTTTTGACCGACATGAAATTCGTCATGAGTAAGACATAAGTCACTAAGGCTAGGCAGGCATGAATGATCCAAATAACAGGCCTTGAGGGGTCTTTGGACCAAGCCTGCTGTAGGCCGGATATGATGGAAGAATGGTCAGTATTTTTGTTGAATTGTATTATTCGCAAAATAGCGGCACATAACAAATAGACAAAACCATAAGTCATCATTTTGACGGCAAAGCCTGAGGCGCGATTTTGTATTGTTACGTCAGGGCCGTCTATAAAGCTGTAGAGGAATTGAGTTCCAAAAAACCACAAAGTCAAACTAGTAAAAATTATAATATAATACGATCTTTCGCCTTTAAGCGTAGAAATTACATCATGCCAAATATGTGAACTTTCTCTTGAAGGTGCAAGTTGAGTTGGCAAAGAGCTTTTAATCACGGCTTGTACTCGCGGCCTTAGCTGTCATTTTCCCGGCCAACCACCAGCTTAAAAGAACAACGGGAATAACCAAAATGCCGTCCACGGCATAGTGCCAAGCAAGCATGAAGGATGAGATGAAAATAAAGATGAAAAACGCTATGGCAAATATTCGTATGACGGGACGATTCCAAGCGAGTAGTACTAACAAAGCAGACGTCCCGCAATGCATGCTTGGCATTGCAGATATACCCCCTAGGCCGAAAGATCCTTGAGCGTAGACGTTCCACAAAATGCCTTGGTAATTAATTGCGCGCAAAGCCCCTCTGTTATGAAGCTCGTTTAAATAGGCCATTTGATCCCCATAAGGGCCATTATTTCCAGTCAAAGGTTCTAAATAACACGGGCCTACCGAAGATAAACTAATGGCCATTAAAGTCCCGCCCAAAAACCATGTTAACATCAAGGCGATTGGGAAACGGTACCGCACTGCGGCAGAATATTTGCGATTAACAAAACAAAGCGTCCAAATACCCACTAAAAGCGCCGCCCAAACATCGTAAACCACATCCATAGCGCGAACTATAAGCGGATAATCATATATCCATAAAAGCAAGGTCCATGGATGATGCCCGAAGAAGAGCAATTGATCTAAGGCGACGAAACTATTGTCCCAACTATAGGGGTTTAAAGCCGGAATTCGCGTTTTAATTGTCGAATAAGACATCATAAATATCGCAAAGGTCAACAAGCCGAAAAGGGCTGAACAGAGTACTCGTTTAGCAGCGGGGCCAAATATCTCTTTCTTGTCCCTCATATATTCTAAAACAGACTTTTCACCGGATTTGCGGGCAATATTCATCACTTGCAAAAGGCCGCAAATAACTAAAAATGGTCCGCCATTCCGAATGGAGTAACTCAGATATGAGGACAACGTATTTTGTTTATCCGCTGTGTCTGGCAATAAAAATGACGCAAGGCCTGCGAGGACAAACCAAAGACATATCATAAGAGTAATAGACTTTAAGATTTTTATCTCAGGCCTTTGGGTCTGTAAAAGGGTCTCTAACGCCCCTTCATTATTGCCCTGTAAATAAAACGATGCTTTTGCCATCCTTAACGGATCCCCTAGATTTCAATGTCTTATACCTATGCACTTTTAAGAAAAGGTAATGACTTGAATAGGGCTTGGCTAAGGTTTAAGTTTTACAGATCAAATGTCCCGATAACAGGCACATGGTCTGAGGGTTTAACGCCGTCGCGAACATTACGGTCAATCTTCAAACTGGTCAGCTTATCCGCCGCTTGAGGGGAGCACAGCAGGTGATCAATGCGTATACCCAGATTATTTTGCCACGACCCGCGCTGATAATCCCAAAATGTGAATTGCTCCGGCCGGCCATCAAGCTGTTCAAACGCCTCAGTCAGGCCAAGGTTAAGGAGGGCGCGCCACGCCGCATGGGTTTCAGGACGGTAAGCCGCGTCACCTTCCCATCCTTTCGGGTCATGGACATCTTTCGCGCTCGGGATAACATTATAATCGCCCGCCAAAATAAGTGGTTCTTCATAGTTTAAAATGATGGCAGCATGCTCTTCCAAACGCTGCATCCAGTTAAGTTTGTATTTATACTTTTCACTCAAGCCTCCATCTTCACCGCTGACGGGGTTGCCATTAGGCAAATAAATCGAGGCGACACGAAACGGGCCTCCGGGGCCCGAGATAACAGCTTCAATATATCGGGCCTGCTCATCGCTTTCATCACCGGGCAGGCGGGCTTGGACCTCATCAAAAGGATGCTTAGATAATATAGCCACGCCATTATAGCTCTTCTGCCCATGGGTTTCGATATTATAGCCTAATGCCTCGATTTCCATGCGCGGAAACGCGTCATCCACGGTTTTTATCTCTTGCAGACACACAACATCGGGCTTGGCCTCAGAGAGCCATTTCGTCACCGCATGCATACGGGCATTGATAGAGTTTACATTCCAAGTTGCGATTTGCATGGAAGTGTTCGTCGGTGAGAGGGAGGTGAAAGTCAAGCCTTGGTTCATGTGAATTGCGTTAGCTGATACTCACGCAGGGGACTATGGTCGGCCAAAGCGGTCTTTGGTCGTGAATGTGGTTTTAATTGTCTCCGAATCTT
>CAYYMI010000091.1:0-6996 GCA_964472905.1 uncultured Hellea sp.
CGAAAGGCCAAATCCGGATGCGTACACAGCTAAAGGATAATAAGGTTGATGATGCGCTTGCGCGTTATGAGCGGATGGAGCGTAAAGTTGATGAGCTTGAAGCGCATGTTGAAGCTTTCGATTTAGGATCAGGTGAAAGTTTGGAGAGCCAATTTGCAGCTCTTGAAGCTGACGAAGCGATTGAATCAGAACTTGCGGCTCTTAAGGCCAGCCTAAAGCCAGCTAAAAAAGCGGCCAATAAATAAAAGACTAAAAAATAAGAATAGGCTCGGGTGAGGTTATCCTCCCCCTTCGAACCGGAACCCACCCGAGCCGCCATTAAAGAGAGAGAATTATAATGGACGTAGCTGTTTTAGGAGTAATGGTTCCAATCATTGCCATCGTTATGGGCATCGGATCAGGCATGTTAAAAATGCACTATAAGCATAAAGAGAAAATGATGAACCATATGAGTGGCGATCAAATTGCCGAACTCGATCAAATGTCAAAAATTGCGGACATACTCGACCAAAGGGTTAATGTCCTTGAGAGAATTTTAGACGATGAAGTCCCAAATTGGAGAGAGAAAAATGACAAGACGATATAGAAATAAAGCCCACCGTGCGATGTGGGATGAAAACTGGATGGGTAATGATGACGGCTATGTTTATACGGGGCCACATAAGCTCCGCCGTAATAAAATAGACGGCGTCTTTGGCGGTATCTGTTCTGGTTTCGGAGATTATTTAGGTATCGATCACATTATCATGCGAATCCTATTTGTAATCTCTGTATTTTTCCTAGGGTTCCCATTGATTGCTTATTTTATTCTTTGGGTCTTTATTCCAACGGATAAACGCGCACCCTATCACCGTGAATATAGAGAAGCGCGCCGTGCCAAGCGCGTACATCGAGAAAATCAGGAAGTGCCATTAGCTCGGACGACAAGCTTTCGCGATGTGAAATCAAAATTCCGGTCACTTGAAACGCGGTTGCAGGATCTAGAACGGTCGATCACCAGTAAAGAGTGGAAATTGCGTCGTGATTTCAGAGACTTAGAAAACTAAACACAATACGTATCTTGGGACAGAAGGATAATTATATATCCCGTTCCTTGATACGGTTGATCATAAAGGAGAGAGACAATGATCAAGACCATACTCATTAGCTTCATTGCTTTAAGCGGTATCGGAACCAGTGCCATGGCCGTCGATACCCTCAAGCCAGCGTCAATCGAACTCACTGCGGGAACGTTGATGTTTAGTTTGAAACAGGATGGTATTTTTACGCAAATTGTTGAAAAGCCTGATTATGCCATTCGCTTAAAAACGCAAAAAGATCGCGTCATCGCGATCCGATTTTAGGAGACGGATATGATAAAAACTTTATTCTATACAACGCTTTTAAGCTTATCTGTCGCGGCGCCAGCTTTTGCAGGGCCAGAGCTTTTCATTGAGGACTTTGTTGGGACGATTAATGTTAAAACAACATCTGCGTCCCAAATCAGTATTTCGCGCGATGAAAACATGAAAGGTGTGAACCTTTCTGAAGACGGTGACAGTTTAAAAATAGATGGTGGCATTCAAAACCCCAATGGGAATGATTGCAAAGGGTATCATGGATCATTTTCTATCAGCTTATTTAAATCTGAGAGTCATAGCCGCGTTGGTGGGTATAATAATCTAGATGATTTTCCAAAGATTGATATCACCGTACCAAAGGATACCACTTTGGTAATCCGTAACTCCATTCCCTTCTTAACTGCCGGTGAATTAGAGGCTGCTGATCTAAACCTATCATCCTGCGGTAAAGTCAATCTCGGAGACCTATCAGGTCAGTTGACGGCTAATGTGCGTGGATCAGCAGATTTATATGCTGGAGATGTAGGAGGAAATGCCGATATTGAAGTTCGTGGCTCTGGTGATGTTGAAATGGGGGACGCCAATGACCTTCGTTTAAAAGTCACAGGTTCTGGGGATGTTGATACAGGCGATGTTCTCTCTGCTGAGATTAGCGTCAGAGGATCTGGTGATGTAGAGATCGGTGATGTAAACGGCCCATTAGGCGTTGAGAGTTCGGGTTCTTCCGATGTGAACGTCGGTGATATTTTAGGTGATTTTATCTATGATGGGCGCGGCTCAGGCGATATTAGCGTCAATTCTGTAACAGGACGTATATCAGTTGATATTGGGGGCAGCGGCGATGCCTCCATTGATAGAGGTAAAGCCTCAAGCTTGAAAGTTTCGGCCTCTGGCGCAAGTGAGTTTGATTTTGGCGGCACCGCGGAGACGGCTGACCTTTATGCGAGTGGCGCAAGTGATATTTACGTGAATAAAGTTACAGGTGAAGTCCGCCGTAAAGAATCTGGCGCAGCTGACATCGACATAGACTAACTCAATTTTGAAACAGTGAATTAAGCCATATGCTCCACAAGGTATGGCTTATGACGGACGCGTTTTTCGGTTGGACTTCTCTCTCTCCGCAAAGCGCGTCCAAAGCTGTTTTGAAACAGGCATGGGGTCACCACATATTTTTGAGACAAGAGCTTCCGCGAGTAAGGGCGCATAGACAAAGCCTCGCGATCCCAAGCCTGTAAAAATCCATCTGCCATCAGCTAATTGATTAATTAAAGGTAAGGTGTCTGCCGTTGTGACGCGCACGCTAGCACGAGAGGGTTTATCAGCTGGACTTAAACTCATGTCGCAATGTGTTTTTGCGTCTTGAAAATTTTTCAAATCATCTTCATGGCGTAGGTCAAATGGGTCTTGATCTGTGAGGCGGTCATGTGTTGCTCCAACTAATATATCGTCGCCGAATGGAATGACGTATCCCCCATACGTTATGGGCGCGGTAATTTGGGTGTCAGTTCTAGCCCAGCTTAGCTGTCCACGAGAGAACCGAAGCGGAATGTCGTGGTGTTTTAGAATGTTTTTAATCCCATATCCTGCCGCTAAAATGACCTCATTATGGTCAGTCCAATCTTGTCCTTCTATAAGGCTGTTATTTAACCAGTCTTCAAGAACGGCTTTTGGGCTAATTGCTAAAGAGTTCAATAATAACAATGTTTTATCAGTGAGAGTTAAATGGCTTGCAGGTAAGGGAGCTTGGGAGGCTAGTTTTTTAAAGCGCGCATATTCATCATTAGTTTTCGGAATATGGGTCACGCCTTGAGCAATCGAAAATCCTTCATAAATGTGTAAGGCATAAAGATAGCTGGAGAGGAAGAACCGGCTTTCAGGGCGGTCTTGCAAATCAAGCCGAGGCTTGATTAAGGCGGCGGCATTATGGCTGGCCGCTTTATGATTTGGATCGTGATAAATGTGAGGCGTAAGTCCGCGCCGATTGAAAGCTTTGACGAGTGAAGCGCCTGCGATGCCGGCCCCCACAATAGTCGGCGTGATATTTGATTTTTGATCTTTTGAGATACCTGAAAATCGCGCTTCAAGACGATGTCGTTTCCGGCCAAACCCTTCTTTTTTTTCTGTTGTAAACCCCGCATCTTGTAGAGCTGTTCGAACAGTGCCCGCGACCGTAAACGTGGCTAGTCTTGCATGTTGCGCAGAGAGCTTTGCGATTTTAAGCATGACATTACTGGACCACATATCAGGATTTTTTGACGGGCTAAATCCATCCAAAAACCAAGCATCAACGAGAGCGTCTAGCTCGTCTAAAGCGGGGCTAATATCGTCATGTATGAGGGTGAGAGTGATATCACCGAAATGTAAACGGTGGAACCCTTTCACGCGCCCCGGCCACACCAGAACTAATTGATCAGAATAGACCTTAAGCTCAGGCCAAGATGATAAGGCTTTTGTCAATTGATCGGCATCGAAAGGAAATTTTTCAATCGATACAAAATGAAGACGAGAATTAGGTGTTTTGGTTTTATCCCAAAGACGCCATGTGGCTAGAAAATTTAAGCCTGATCCAAATCCTAGTTCACCAATAACAAATCGTTCTTTATTTTGCCAGCCATGAGGCAATCCGCACCCTGCTAAGAAAACGGTTTCGGTTTCTTCAAGTCCGCCATCCGTTGAAAAATATATATCCCCAAAATCAGAGGCTACGGGTGTACATGGACGACTCCAGTCAAGCTGAGGCGGGTCGCATTGTGTGAGAGGCTTGGGCGGCGGCATGAGTTTGCCTACCATAATGTTCTTAAGGTCAAAAGCAAAACGCCCCGCTAAAGCGAGGCGTTTAATCGTCTAAATGTGGAGAAGTTTATTCGCCAGACCCGTAAGACTCTTTCTTTTTCATAGCGTCTTCGGCTTTTTCCATAGTGTCCCCAGCTTTTTCCATCATAGCGTCGCCTTTTTCTTTCATAGCATCGCCCGCTTTTTCACCTGAGCCGTAAGCTTTGTCTTTCATAGCTCCAGCTTTGTCAGCCATTGCGTCCGCTTTATCCATCATGGCGTCGCCTTTTTCCATCATGGCATCTCCAGCTTTGTCTTTCATAGCTCCAGCTTTATCGGCCATTGCGTCTGCTTTATCAGCCATCGCGCTGCCGGCATCTTTCATCGCGCCACCAGCTTTATCTGCCATAGCATCGGCTTTGTCGACCATAGCTCCGCCAGCATCTTTTGTTGCGGCAGCTGCATCTTTAGCGGCATTACCTGCTTTATCGGCAGCGGACACAGTTGCATCTTTGGCACTATTGGCTGCGTCTTTGGCCTGAGAGCAGGCTGTAAATGTCAAGGCTGTCGCCGCGAGCATGGCTGTAAGTAGCTGTTTGTTCATGTTGGGTCTCCCACTGCTAATAAATTTGTTAGTTTATTTGATATGCGGCAAGATATTGACGTACATTAAAGATTTGTAAAGGTTTAATATCAGTATTTTTGCTTATACTGACTAAGTATTATTGCCTAGATTATTGCGCGATTAGGCGCTGCAAAAGGGTCTGTTCCATATAACCATCTGCTGGTAATCCCTGCGAAGCTTGCCAGGCGCGAATGGCTTTGCGAGTATTAGGGCCAATTTGTCCATCAACCCCGCCAACATTATAGCCAAGGGCATTGAGCTTGCGCTGAAGCGATTTTTTATCTGTAAATGATAAAGGTTTGTCACCGCGCGGCCAATCCGTCGTGATAGATGACCGTCCACGTAGTGCTTCACCCAAA
The DNA here is from genome assembly GCA_964472905.1 of uncultured Hellea sp. Lineage (GTDB taxonomy): Bacteria > Pseudomonadota > Alphaproteobacteria > Caulobacterales > Maricaulaceae > Hellea. The sequence goes on from CAYYMI010000091.1 coordinate 5,097, forward strand.
ACGGTGATACCCATCGCATAACTCGTCGAATTATTATACTTCTTGATGACATCGAAATTTTTAAATGTCAGAAGCTTAGGACCTCTATGACCGCCAGGCGCGATCAATTTAGCCTCTAAATTCATGGCTGCCTCTGACCAATTTTGCCTAGCAATGGGACGTACGCCAAGGGCTGCCCAGTCACGAATTGTTTTCTTACCAGCCTCGACATGGCTATAGTCGAAAGACTGGCTAACTTTAACTTCAGTCATGACGGGTTCGCGATAGCGCCATCCATGGCGAGAGAGATAATGCGCCGCCGATCCCAAAGCATCTCCTTCATTTTGCCACAGGTCTTTATTGCCATCCCCATTAAAGTCGACAGCATAGTCACGAAAGGTCGTTGGAATGAATTGGGTCATGCCCATAGCCCCAGCCCATGAGCCGGTGAGTTGATCTGCGCGAATATCCCCGCGCTTTATCATATCTAATATTGCAAAAAGTTGTTCATTGCCGAACTTTTGACGTCGCCCTTCAAATGCGAATGTCGACAGCGCGCTAATGATATCGTGATTGCCCATGATACGGCCATATGCCGTTTCCAATCCCCAAATGGCGGTTAGGATATGACGCGGCACTTGATAGCGGGCTTCGACTTGATCGAAAATCTGGCTCTGCTCTGCTAGTTTTCCTCGGCCTTTATTGAGGCGGTCAGCGGAAGCTGCGCCGTCAACATATGACCAGATAGCTTTGCTAAATTCAGGTTGTTTTTTATTGCGGTCAATCGCGCGTTCATTGATTTCAGCTGGTAATATAAGCCGCGAGACCATCGCCCGATCATATCCTTTATCAACGGCGCGATTTATAAAATCAGTTTTCCATAGCGCAAATCGCTCAGTTTGCGACAAAGCCTTTGTGTTGACTGTGACAGCTGGGACAGTTTGAGCTTGGGAGGATTGAGACCGGATTTGAGGCGGAGCGGATTGTGCGGGGGCCTCAGCCGTACTTGCGCAAGCAGGTAAAAAAACAAAAGAAAAGCTCAGTAAGCTTGTTAAAATTCGCGGCCACATAAGCTTTGCTAACGATGTTTGCTGAGTCTGGCTAGGGCAGAATGCAGACGTAATGGGCGACTTTGTTGAGTTGGTTGGAGCGCGATTAGGCCGCCATACAAGTCTTAAGAGCTTTCAACGCATATTGAGCATCTATGAGATTCGTATAATCAATGGGGCGAGCCCAGTCAGAGTTACAGGCTTTAGTAAACCTTTTTATATCACTTTTAAGCTCTTCGATTTTGTGTTCGAATTCAATTTTTTCACTATAATCAAACATATATGACATGGCATATCCTTTAGCGGCGCTCTCTATCACTTCATCGCCTGAAAAAAATGTGCAGGATTGGCTATTGGGGGGAGAAATGCCAATCCTGCTATAAGTGCAAAATGGGAGGGTAAATCATTTTGCCGTTTGATCTCTCAGGGGAGGAAGAGATGACTCCCTTAAACGCAAAACAGAGAACACATACAATAAAACAGGGCGTGATAAAGTTGTGAGAATGATGACAAATTGGTCATGGACAGCAGAACCTGTTTGAGATTCGCCACGTGTTTTTAGGCATTATGGGTGGCGTCAGATAATGATTTAACTAATGCCAAAGCCGCCTTAGGACCACTTTCATGCAATTCTTTCACGATTGCCGAGCCGACGACCACGCCATCTGCGTCTTTGGCGACCTCCGCTGCACGTTTGGGCGTTTTGACACCAAATCCGACGACCACAGGCAGGCCACTGGCCTGACGCACTTTGGCAACTTGTTCTGTGACAGACCCTGCTTGTGAAAAGGCCGCGCCTGTAATACCGGTCATCGACACATAATAGACAAAACCTTTTGTGCCTTCGACGACGCGGGGAAGGCGGGCTTCAT
>CAYYMI010000092.1:0-6548 GCA_964472905.1 uncultured Hellea sp.
ATGCAGATGATGTATTGGGACAATTATGAGCGCATTGACGGGGCGTGGTATTTTCGGCGCCGACTGCCTTGCTATTGGTATGCTTCGGATTTGAACAAACCACCTATTGGTCAAAACAAAATGCGTTGGCCTGACAGAGAAAGCTATGAGGGGGCGTATCATGAGCTCTTCCCATCATGGGAACAGTTTTGGAAAAACCCGCCCCAAGATGGCGTGACCCCTGAAGTGGCTTTGGCTGCGCCCAGAGACGAGTTTTTGAAAACAATGCGGGCGGGACATCCCGATCCTAAAATTCGAGTGCGCTAATGCCGACTTTATTTGATCCCATACAACTCGGCGACATCGCCTGTGCCAATCGTATTTTCATGGCGCCCATGACGCGGTCTCGTGCGGGAGCTGGAGATGCTCCAACGGACATGAATGCGCTTCATTATAGTCAACGCGCGAGCGCAGGATTGATTATAACAGAAGGTGTTTATCCGAACGTGGATGGAAAAGGATATGTGCGCACACCTGGAATTGTGACAGAGGCCCAAGTCGCGGGGTGGAAATTGGTTACTGATGCGGTTCATGCCAAAGGCGGCCGCATCGTTATGCAGATTATGCATTGTGGCCGCGTCGCTAGTCACCATAACAAGCCAATTGGGGCGCGGACCTTGGCGCCGTCCCCTATCCAAGCCAAAGGCGAACTCTATACGGATGCTGCGGGCATGCAGCCCTTTGATGCGCCCGAAGAAATGACCTTAGCCGAGGTTCAGAGCACGATCGAAGATTTTGGAAGAGCGACAAAGCAAGCAATAACTGCCGGATGTGACGGCGTCGAACTTCATTGTACAAGTGGTTATTTGCCAGCTCAATTTCTCTCCACTGGGACGAATATAAGATCAGACAAATATGGAGGCACATTAGATAATCGTCTTCGATTTGTGATGGATGCTCTAAGCGAAATGATAAAGGCTGCTGGGGCGGGGCGAGTTGGCATTCGGATATGCCCAGGTAATCCCTTTAACGACCTATCTGATGATAATCCCGAAGAGACCTTTCGCGCCTTAATTGCCGCCATCAACCCGTTTGGTTTGGCCTATCTTCATGTCATTCGAATGAAGGCGGGTGTAGATAATATTGCCCTTGCATCAAAATTTAACGGGCCAGTCATTTTAAATGATAGCTATGATTTGGAGAGAGGGAATAGGGCGCTCCTGGAAGGCAAAGCCGATGCCATTTCCTTTGGGCGGCCTTTTCTGGCTAATGCAGATTTGGTGGAACGGTTCAAGACGGGGGCGGAGCTGGATAAGCCCGATTTTAAAACGCTCTATACGCCAGGGCCGAAAGGATATGTGGATTAGCTATGATTGAAGGAAAGCCAAGCCGAACAGCCTTTATGACAGCGGTGCAAAGAGGTCATCATCATGCGGTAGCGCCAGAGCCAAAGATTTTACGTGATGATCTTGCGCTGGCTTTGGCGGGCGTAGACGGAGTTGACGGTGCGCAGGTCTATATTGACACAATCATTAAGACGTTTGCTGGTTTGAGTGACCTCGAGACGGCGACTATTTTTATGGGGCGTATTGATGGAGCCGTCTGTATGCGCAGTCGGGTTGTCGAAGAAAAATTAGCCTTGGCACGTGAGAGAGGCGTAAAACAATTAGTCATATTAGGGGCAGGTTTGGATACAACGGCTTACCGCCGAACGGATTTGACAAAAGAGTTGCAAGTCTTTGAGGTCGATCATCCGTCTACGCAAGTTTGGAAACGTGACCGGCTTGAGGCCGCGAATATTGATATTCCCGAGAATGTAAATTTTGTCGCTTTTGATTTTGAAAACCAGACATTAGCTGAGGCTTTGAAACTAGGCGGTGTTGCGACGAGTAATATCACGTTTTTTACTTGGTTAGGTGTGCATATGTATCTGACAGATGAGGCTGTCAGGGCGACCTTAGGTGTTATGGGGGCTTATCCAAAAGAGAGCGAAATGGTTATGGACTTTATCAGTCCAAGCTATGTGCTTGAGGGTGGTGTTCCAGAAGATTCTGTCACGCAATTGCAAAAAGTTGTCACGGAAATGGGAGAGCCCATAAAAAGCAAATATTATGAAAGTGAACTTGAAGAAATTTTAAAAGGCGCTGGTTTTCGAGGCGTTGATTTTCTGTCGGCAAAATGGCTCATTGATAATTATCTCGATGGGAATAAAGCGGCGTTTGACATGCCGGATAAGGCGACGTCGATTTTGACGGCGATTATTTAACCAAATAATCTCGCACGTTCTTTCAAGGCCGCCTTCATCCCTTTTTCTCTTACCAGCTTAAAGAAGGCTAAGAAGGTCGGGCTTTGATGAAACTCTGCGTCTAAGTCCGAGGCTTGGCGCGTGCTTTTTTCAACATTCATATTGTCATAAAAATTATTGGTTGATTGTTTTAAAATCACCAGATGATTGACGGGCGTTTTCGCGATGTCTTCTGCCAAATCGCGGGTCGCTTTTTCAAGTTCATCTGCGGGAACGACTTTATTTATGAGGCCGGAACTTTCAGCTTCACGCGCACTCATACTTCTGGCTGTGTAGAGCATTTCTTTTGTTTTTCGCATGCCGATTGTAAGGGGCCAAAAGAAGACTGTCGGCGGAATGCCAAGATCACGCCCCGCTGGATGTCCGAAGCTGGCGGCCTCGCTGGCAACGACCAAATCCGAGACGGCGAGTAATTCGCCGGCACCAGACAGGCAGGCGCCTTGAACTTGGCAGATAATGGGCTTTGGGAACTGCCACATATCAAGCCAGTAATCGAGGAGAGCCGTAATATCTTTCTTGTCCTGCTCAATCTCCACGCCGTCTGGGTGATTGGCGGGATATTGCGAGGTAATCCAGTTTTCCTCATTTAGGTCATAGCCCACGCAAAAGGCCCGACCTGCTGACTTTATTACGACAACGGATATGTCCTTATTTACCGCTGCGCTATCCAGCTCGGATTTTAATTCCGCGAGTAAGGTCGGGGTTAGGGCGTTTAATTTTTCAGGCCGATTGAATGTAATCGTCAGAATTTTATCTAAGGTGTTTGTGAGGAGTGTAGTGTGCATCAGACTTCCTTATTTACACGAACAAAGCCCATCACAATCGCGGCCAAAAGCGCCACGGGGATAAAGACTTTAAAAGCTTGGTCGTAACTCTGATTTTGGGCAAAAGAGTTTCCGACAAAGCCAATTGCGATAACGGCCAATATGACGGTGAAAATATTCATCATCCCTATGGCGGGTGCGAAATAATCTCGTCCAAATGTGTCCGCTGTAATTCCGGTCCATACGGGATAAATCCCGCCAATTGCTATGCCGACAAATGCGGCCACGGTAACAAGGGCCGCGAAGCTCGTCATATAAATCGCTGCGAGTAAGAATAAGATATTAGAAAGACATACTAAGGCAAAGACGAGGCGTTTATCAATACGCTCGATCATCCACCCGATGAGGAGTTTACCACCAATGGCCGAGCCCGCAACAACAGTTGGGATGAGCGTGGCCTGCGCATTTGTAAAACCGAGATTTTCGCCAAAGGGTTTGAGAGAAACAAGGAGGGCTTGGTCACTTGCTAAGAGCAATCCGCAGGCCAGAGCAATGACCCAAAAATCTCGGTTTTTAAGTATGAGAGACGGGTTCGCAGCTGTGATTTTTTGTTTAATGATTTGCGACTCGCCATCGGGGAATTGTCCAATATCTTCGGGCCGAGAAATGAAGAAACGAGTGATCAAAATTACGGCGATAAGCGCGATGGCGAGGCCCATATAAAGGAGAGCTGAACGCCAACCAAATTTGAAAATCAAATAGCTGAAAATGGGTTGGACGATAAAACCACCTGCTGATGTCGCGACGGCCGCTATGCCAAGAGCTCGTCCTCGCTTCTTATAAAACCAATTGGTCGACAGCACATTGGCTATGAATGGTCCGCAAGCTGTAAACCCAAACCCGACAGGACCGGCGATGATGGCGAGCATTTGTTTTGGGCTTTGCGAAAATGACAAAGCGATGAAGCCTAATGTGAAGGCAAAGATACCTGCTAAGGCCAATGACCTAGGATTTATACGCTGAATACTCTTGCCAACAATCGCCGCCCAAATTGCTGAGCTTAGGAGGAAGATCATCATGCCTAGATTAACTTGATCGCGTCCCAAGCCAAACTCAGCTTCAATAGGCGTTACGAAATGCTGGAACGAATAAAAGGTAGCGCCTGCCATCAGCATAGCCGTGATGAAGCTCGCCCCTAATACATGCCATCCTCTAAATCCCATTCAGGCTCTCCTTAATTAGGTTTTGTGCCGCGTCTTCACCCATGACGCGGCTTTCACGACGGGCAATTTTCCACGCGGCGCCATCTCTGCGCATCGTCCAATGATTGACGGCGACGCGCATGAGTTTCTGATGATGATAGACGCGGGAATAGCCGAGGACTTTGGCCGTGTCGGTTTCAACGTCAACAATCAGTGGCCCGACCGTGTGTGCGCAATCGGGGAGTAGGGATTGATGCATCTCAGAGGCGAGCATATCGGCAATTGCTTGATGTCCTTTGAGCTCTAAGTCACCCGCTTCGCCCTCGCGACCCGCACGTGGATTGCTCACAACATAAACCGCATCTTCGGTGTGACATTGGAGAGCGGTCTCGATATCTCCACAATCAGCCGCAAGGCCGTAACGGGCAATAACATTGCGGATTGCAAGTTCAGCTTCAACACAGGTGATACGATTTTCAAGGCTCATCCTAATTTATGTGCGTCTTCAGCTATTTTAAGAAAGCTTGGGGGTTCGCCGCCGCCAAAGACTTCTAGACAGGCGCCTGACACATAAGCGTTTGAGGGGTCAGTTAGAAAGAGACAGGCTTTGGCAATGTCCTCGGGCGTTCCCATACGTTTCATTGGCAAATTACTCGCGAGATGTGCCATGCCTTTGGCGCCCCCATAGTGATCCGCGCTGGCTTCGGTTTGCACCAGCCCAGCAATAATTGCATTGACCCGAATATCCGGCGCCCATTCCATAGCAAGAGATGTCGTGACATTCAGAAGACCTGCTTTAGCAGCCCCATAGGCAACAGAACCGGGCGAGCTTCGTGTCGCAGAAACAGACGAAATATTGATGATTGAGCCACCGCTTGATTTCAGGGGCTCATAGGCAGCTTGGGCGAGATTGATCGGCGCAAGCAAGTTTAAGGCGATAACCTTCTGCGTCAGATTTGGGCTCGCATCTTTGCTCGCCACGGGCGGCCCGCCACCCGCATTGTTTATGAGACAGTCCAAGCGGCCTGTTTTTTTGAGTGCAAAGTCAATGAGGGCAGTCGCGGCTTCGCTCTCACGGATATCCAGCGATATGAAATGAGAATTGCTCGGAAGGGTTTCAGGGTCTCGCCGTCCGCAAATTATTATATTTGCGCCATGGGCTGAAAAGCTCTCGGATATTCCGCGTCCAATGCCACGTCCTCCGCCCGTCACGATGATGGTTTTGCCTTTAAAGCTCATATTTGCCTGCGTAATTAGTCTCCTCTTATGTTGCGCAAAACAATCTCTATGTATAGTCAAAGTCTCAAATTGCGTAGAAAATGGGTAAGAAATGACCACTATTACGGAAGTTCTCTTTGAGCAGGCTGCGCGTCGTCCGGAGGCTTTGGCTATTGAGGATGGCGATTGGCGGTTAAGCTATGGCGCGTTAGCGGAGCTGGTCAAACAAACAGCAGCTATATTTCGAGCTATGGGCTTAGGGCATGGCGATAAATTCGGAATATGGGCGCCAAATTGCGCTGAATGGATTATAACGGCTTTGGCGGGGCAAATGCTTGGCGCAGTTATGGTGCCGCTAAATACACGCTATAAAGGGACGGAAGCCGCCGATATATTGCGCCGGTCGCATTGCAAATTACTATTCACCGTCAAAGGATTTCTGGGGCATGATTATCCTGCTATGCTTGAGGGCCAAGATTTGCCAGACTTGCAAGAGGTCATTGTTATTCGCGACGAGACTGGACGAGGGGCGTTTGATCACTTTCTAGTGCGTGAAGGTAGAGTGATCGACGATGTCGCGGCTATAGATAGCGATATTTCTGACATCATTTTTACCTCTGGTACGACGGGGGCTCCCAAAGGCGCAATGACGACTCACGGGCAAAATGTGCAAGTCTTTGAAAGTTTTACTGATGCCATCGGGATGACCGAAAATGACCGCTATCTTGTGGTCAATCCGTTTTTTCATAGCTTTGGCTATAAGGCTGGTTGGCTGGCGTGTTTGATAAAAGGGGCTGCTATTTTTCCTTTGGCTGTTTATGACCCCAAAGATGTTTTGACGCGAATAGAACGCTATAAAATTACGGTCATGCCGGGCGCTCCGACTATTTTTCAAACATTATTGGCTCATCCTGATTTATCCAAACATGATATTTCTAGCTTGCGGGTCGCGACAACGGGGGCGACAACTATTCCGGTCGATCTTATCCGCCGCATGCATGAAGATCTTGGTATTGATGATGTGTTTTCGGCTTATGGCTTGACGGAGTCGACGGGCGTGGTGTCGCTCTGCCAAAAGGG
>CAYYMI010000093.1:0-6540 GCA_964472905.1 uncultured Hellea sp.
CCAGTAATGACTTGTCCCGCAAGCCTCCATGCCGATAAGACAGGGGTCTAACTTGGAAAAAAGGGTATCATTTGCGCGCGTCGCAAGGATCGATTAAACGCAACACTCCCGTCTTCTCTCACGCCATAGACTTGAAAAATATTCTTGGCAAGATCAATGCCGATTGTGGTAATGTTCATTTGGGTGGCTCCTGTTAACTCAGTCGTTTTGATAACAACTGTCTTATGGCGCATTATGACGCCGCGGTAAGGAGCCATCCACCTCATCTGCTTTGCCTTCAAAGCAGACCTCATACGAGCGGCTTAAAATCGCCTCAAAACAGTCTCTTGGCGTTAGGCCATAAATGACGTTGGAGATTGAAGAGGTTAAACGCCCGTACAGCGCGATTTAGATTTAGTGGGTGTTAGGTCGTAATATCACGAAAGATTCTAAACGCGAATCATACAAGAGTTGCAAGCCGAATTGAGATGGGACATGATGACTGGATGGATATTTATTCGACGACCGCTGATTTTCCTGTATTTGCACAAATAGCGGTGACGATTGCCGGGTTCACTGGCATGATTAGTGTTCTAGAAAATAAAAAAGTCGTGAAATTTCCCCAAGAGAGAGATTGCACATAGCTGTATTGATAACTCTCGCTCTTTGCGTGGCTTTTCTAAGTTTCGTGCCCAGATGGGCGAGCTTGATGTTTAATGACAGTGTTGTTATTTGGAAACTCTCCACTTCCATACTGTTAGTAGTTCATATTCTTACGTGGATTATTACTTTCCTATTTGCTCGTGGTTTGAAAGTTATCTTAGTAGAATTTCCACCTCTAGAAAAATACCTCTCAGTTTCCGTGATGTTAATTGGAGTTTGCCTAACCTATTGCGAAATTTCGTTGTTACTCGTAACAATGAGTATCGGGCTTGCCTCATTTGTATACCAAAGCGTTTTAATTTTATTTCTGGCAATCACTTTTTTAAATTTTTTCTCACTTCTTCTTGTTAAAGATTAATTTACGGATGGTCGAATTTATTGATACTATAGGGCAGTCTGATTTAAGGATAAAAATCACCACTTTTCAGACATTAGACGAGCGGCTTAAAACCGCCTCAAGTAAACACTGACTAACCTCCGCTTTTAGGGAGAGCTAATATTAGCTAAATATAACGATGCGCCCAAGCGGCCAAGACATGGGCGATATATTCAGCGTCGGCGGGGTTTTTAAGCAAGAGATGATCGGCGCGGTCTAGGCTGACAAAACTTTTGGGGTGCTTGGCTTTGCTGTAAATATGAGCGGCATTATCAATGCCGACAACGCGGTCTTGGGGCGAGTGAAAAATCATCAAGGCGCGGTCAAGGTCAGCAATTTCAGCAGCGATATCTTGATTGCCTATATCTTCTAAAAATTGTTCTTTAATCACAAAAGGACGGCCCGCCAGCAAGACTTTGGCTTCGCCTTCTTCTTCTATTTCTTCGAGCTTATCGGCAAATTGATGGATAATATGGGTGGTATCACAGGGCGACCCAATCGTCGCGACAGCCTTACATTCCGGAATTTCATCCGCCACTTTCAGCGTCGCGGTTCCGCCGAAACTATGACCGATCATCACGCAAGGCGCTTTGTGATGCTCGCGCAGATAATTCGCGGCTTGGCGAATATCTTCGCAATTAGAACTGAAATTTGTGTCGGAAAAACTACCGCCGGATTCGCCAAGACCTGTAAAATCAAAGCGCATCATGCCATAGCCTTCTTGGACCAACGTTTTCGAAATCGTCCGAACGGGCTTCAAATCTTTGCCAATAGAAAACCCATGCGCAAAGAGCACCCAACTGCGTAGCTCACCGCTATCAGGGTAATCCAGCTTCGCGGAAAGCGTATCGCCAAAGGCACCTTTGAATTCTATTTTTTCAGTGGGCATTTTAAATCCTAAACGGGGGCTTTATCACCCAAAAGATAACGAATAACGTCCGTATAATCGATCAGCAAAGATAATGCGTTCACAATCATAACGCCCCACATCCAGCGCGTGGCCCAAACATGATCCAAAAATGCATTCCGCTTTTTCCAAAGATAAGCCAGCAGAGGTGTCCAGAAGACAATATGGGATAATCCCAAAATGCGGGTATAGCCAAATTGCGTATAAAGCAGGCTCATAAACAGCCCATTTCCAATCATCGCCATGACAACCCAGCGCGCCCGAACATCCTTAAGAACAAATAGAATCGCGCCGAAATTAAAAATCATCAGCACGTTCATCCAGAGCTTCCAATGGAGGGGCGATGAATTTATGTGGTCCATTAAGTCTAGCATAGTCACCTCTCTTTAGAGAGTGACTATAAGACTTAAAACGCGGCGCGAAAGGCCTCAATAAAGCGGGTCAGGTCACTTTCTTGTAAGTGATTAATCCCTGCGGCTGCGCTACGCCCACCGCCTGTGTCAAACTGCAGCGCTAATGTATCCGCGCCTTCGCGGTTGGATAGGGGCGCGCGGATGCTGACAAGAAACCCACCTGATTGCTCAGTCAAGATCGCATGAGCGCGGTCGGGGTTCTCTTGCGCGAGCTGATTACCAAACACACCGGATATACGCCGCGAGCCCGCCGCATCTGGTAACGTAATGACAACGCCTTTGTCTGTTTTATCAATCTCTTTAGCCTGCTGGGCTTGGGAGAGATCGTTTTCATAACCTTGGTCGAGTTGCTCATAGACCTTTGACTTTGAGTCCAGAAAAGCCATTGGTGTTTCAAATGGTGCAAGGGCGCGGTACAAATCGGCGGGATGGATATGCAGGTCCTCAACAGAGCCGCCATAGCCATTATAGTTCACCAACATCCCAAGGCGCGCGAGCTTTTCCAAAGGCAGGTTATGACCTTCAGCTTTGCGTTTGGCGAGCGCTGGGAAATTATCCCCAAAAGTGGCCGTCACCGCCCATGGTAAATACTCGCCATCCAAAGCCTCATTAATCAACATAGCGGTACACATCTCTGGAGAGGTATCGATAACTGAAATCAAGTTTGGATGATTTGGAATGTCGCCTGCATTGTGATGATCCACATAAAAGACTGACGCATTGGCAGCTAAAATACGGTTTAAATCATCCATATTACTGCGCATGGAAATATCCAAAACGGTCACCTGATCGCCCTGTTTGACATCCAATCGGCTGAGCAATTTAATGTCACGCTTACGGCCCGTGATTAATTTGGCATCACGCGGTTCCGCCAACCGTAATTGAACGAGAGAAATAATCCCGTCCGCATCACCGTTAAAGACATCATAGCACTTCATCTAAACCTCAATACCCGAGAGGAAGCCATGCTCGTCAAGATATTTAACGATGATTTCCGCCGCTTCATCTGCCGTCATATCAACGGTATTGATTCTGATCTCAGGGTTTTCAGGCGCTTGATATTCACTATCAATCCCTGTGAAGTTTTTAATCTCGCCAGCACGCGCCCTTGCATAAAGCCCTTTAACGTCGCGTTTTTCAGCAACTTCAAGCGGGGTATTGACGAAGACTTCGATAAACTCGCCATCCTCCAAAAGATCGCGCGCCATTTGGCGCTCCGCGCGATAAGGCGAGATGAAAGACGCCATCGTAATCAAGCCCGCATCGACCATGAGCCGCGCAACTTCACCAATGCGGCGAATATTTTCAACGCGGTCTTCTTTGGTAAAGCCGAGGTCACGGTTAAGACCATGACGCACATTATCACCATCAAGCGTATAAGAATGACGGCCCATATCGAGCAGACGCTTATCAACGAGGTTAGCAATCGTTGATTTCCCTGAACCGGACAAACCTGTGAACCAAAGCAAGGCTGGTTTCTGGTTTTTCTGTTCAGAACGGGCGGCTTTACCAACATCAAGGTCTTGCCAATGCACATTGCTCGCGCGGCGAAGGGCATAATCCAGCATGCCAACGCCGACAGTCTCGTTGCTCTGACGATCAATCAGGATGAAGTTCCCTGTATTACGGTTATCATTATAAGCATCAAACCCGATGGGGGCCGAAAGCGACAATGTCGTCACGCCAACTTCATTTAAGCCTAAAGTCTTGGCGGCGACTTCGGAGAAGTCATTCACATCAACGCGGTATTTGAGGTTAGACACGCTAGCCGGAACGGTTTTATTCGTTGTTTTCAAAAGATATTGACGACCCGGATACAGCTCTTTTTCGCTCATCCAGAGAACATGCGCTTGGAACTGATCAGCTTGCTCGGCAGGGCTATCGATTTTACAGATGATATCTCCGCGCGAAATATCAATTTCATCATTAAGCGTGAGCGTCACGGCCATGTCTTCGCGGGCAATCTCGCGGTTACCGTTAAAAGTCACAATCTCTTTAACCGTCGAACGTTTACCCGATGGCGTGACAATAATCTCGTCACCAACTTCGATTGTGCCAGACGCGATGGTGCCCGAAAACCCTCTAAAGTCGAGGTTCGGACGGTTCACCCACTGCACAGGCAGACGGAACGGATTATCAAGTGTCGCCGTATCAACATCGACATCTTCAAGATATTCCAAAAGGCTAGGCCCTTTGAACCATTTGGTGTTTTCTGATGACGAGGTAACATTGTCTCCATCAAGGGCTGACATAGGAATACACATAATTTCTTCAAAGCCGAGATCTTTGGCGAAATTCCGAAAATCAACTTCGATGTCATTAAACACAGATTGGTCAAAGCCATTAAGGTCCATTTTATTAATAGCAACAACCACATGCTTCACTCCTAAAAGCGAAACAATATAGGCGTGACGACGGGTCTGTTCCTGAACGCCGTAACGCGCGTCAATCAAGAGAACTGCCACATCGGCCGTAGAGGCCCCAGTCGCCATATTGCGGGTATATTGAACGTGACCCGGTGTATCTGCGACGATGAATTTACGCTTATCTGTCGAGAAGAACCGATAAGCCACGTCAATGGTGATGCCCTGCTCGCGCTCCGCCGCCAGACCATCGACCAATAGAGCTAGATCAATTTTATCGCCTTGCGTACCCGATTTTTTACTATCTTTTTCGATGCTCGCGAGCTGATCTTCATAGATCAATTTTGAATCATAAAGGAGACGGCCAATCAGGGTCGACTTTCCATCATCCACAGAGCCGCATGTAATAAAACGTAAGAACGACTTATTTTCCTGCGCCGTAAGGTAACCGAGAATATCGGTGCTAATAAGATCATCAAGATGGGCCATTAGAAGTACCCCTCTTCTTTTTTCTGCTCCATGGAGGCACCTGCATCCGAGTCAATCACTCGGCCTTGGCGCTCCGATGTAGTGGTTAGCAGCATTTCCTGAATAACGTCGGGTAGCGTATCAGCTTCACTTTCGACAGCGCCCGTAAGTGGATAACAGCCAAGCGTTCTAAAACGCACCATTTTCTCTTCAATGACATCGCCTTCTTCAATCGGCATGCGGTCATCGTCAACCAATATCAGCACACCATCTTTTTCGACTACAGGGCGTTTCTTGGACAGATAAAGCGACGGGATTTGAATGTTCTCTTTGTAAATATACTGCCAGATATCCAGCTCGGTCCAATTCGACAGCGGGAAGACGCGCATGCTCTCACCCTTATTAACGCGCGTATTATAGATGTTCCAAAGCTCTGGGCGTTGGTTCTTAGCGTCCCAGCGGTGATTTTCAGACCTGAAACTAAAGATACGTTCCTTGGCGCGTGACTTTTCCTCGTCACGGCGAGCCCCGCCAAAGGCCGCGTCAAACTTATATTTATCAAGCGCCTGCTTAAGACCTTGCGTTTTCATGATATCCGTATGGACAGCAGATCCATGGGTGAAAGGCCCAACTCCATCCGCTTTGCCTTCGGGGTTTATATGAACGATGAGCTCCATGCCGACCTCTTTGGCACGGCGATTACGAAACTCGATCATTTCCGAGAACTTCCACATTGTATCTACATGCATAAGCGGGAATGGCGGCTTGGACGGATAAAAGGCCTTTTCCGCTAAATGCAGCATCACCGAGCTGTCCTTACCGACAGAGTAAAGCATGACGGGGTTTTCGCACTGTGCGGCCACTTCACGCATGATGTGAATGCTTTCCGCTTCGAGCCTATCCAAATGCGTCATCTGAAGCTTGGCTTCGCCGGAATGCTCCATTTCAAGCTGGTCAAGCTTGGCTAAGGCTTCTTCCAAAGTCTTCAGCGTGACCTGCCCGCCCTCTTGAAGACGGGCTATGCCCTTCCCATCATTGAGAAGCTTGCGAGAAATCGTTGAAAGGGATTGCCCTGATGTAGCCGCAAAAGCTTCGACCCGCGTGACAAAATCAGAAATAAGCGTCATATTTATAATCGTGGGATATATCCCACGCTCCGTTTGAAGGCTCCTATACCGAGAATTTTACAGAAAGAAAGAGTTTTTTTCATCAAAGGCACAAAAGGACTTGCGAGACATGGCAAGCCCCCTTAATCAGCGCCCCATACCAACCTCTTTGTCTCTGCGGGCGTGGTGGAATTGGTAGACACGCAAGACTTAAAATCTTGTTCCTGTATAGGAGTGCCGGTTCAATTCCGGCCGCCCGCACCAA
>CAYYMI010000094.1:0-6471 GCA_964472905.1 uncultured Hellea sp.
AAATTCCATCCTTCGCATTCAGGTATGGAGCTTGTAATTTTCAAGGCCTGATTATCTTTCAATTCCCACCAGCCATGTAGGTAATAAATCATCGGGTCACCGCCCGCTTTGATAAACATGCTTTGATCCGTCGTGTTGAGCGCATTGCGGTTTTCTTCGCGAAACAACTCAGCCCAGTTTTCAAAGATTGTCGAGGTGCCGTTCACAAAGGCAGGTACGCGAATGAGGGCATCTGCAAGCGTGTCCATAGTCAATGCAGGTGGTGTGACGTTGTCGTGCAAGGCTTCAATTTCTACAGTTGCCGGAATCTCTGTCGCGCGGTCAAAAAAGGTTTGGCGTACAATTAAGATGCTAGAGTCCTCTTCGAGAGGGAGCCAATTGCCTTTGCTCTGATTGCGGCGGACAATTATTTCAAAGCTGCCGTCTTCAGCAATCGTCACATCTCTTATGTCGAGCTCCCCTGTTGAGGCCATCGAGCCATCGATAGCGTAGCGATTGGCTTTTGTGCCAAAGCTGAGAATGGGGACCGTGCCGCGCTGCCCGCTGATCCGGTAACTATGCGCGCCAGAGATGGTCGCGTTTTGATAATAATTATCAGGATTGTCTGACCCTATTTTTGCGGTGGCATGAGAGGCTTGGTAAAAGCTCGGAAAGGCGGGGTCGCCATGTTCCAAATGCATGTCCAAACCGACCCGTAAAAGACGGGTGAGGTATCGCAAACCTTCGGCGCGCTCGATTTCGGATGTTTGAAGATCAGAGGACAGAACATGTTGTCCTGCCGCTTCAAGGTCACGGCAAAATTTTGTCCAAAGCGTTTTGCTCTCACTCACTAACCGGGCGCCATATATTGACCGCCATTCACATCAAGTGTCGCGCCGGACACAACATTAGCATAGTCTGAAACGAAGTAGAGCACGGCTTTGGCGCAATCCTCTTCGGGCGGTATAATGCCAAGCGGAATACGTCCCGTAATTTCGCCAACAACCTCTTCGCGCGGCCGGCCAGCGGCTACTTGGGCGTCTATATATCCCATGACGGGCGCGCCGCCAATCCAGCCCATGCGGCAAGCATTGACCCGAATTCCCATGGCGCCAAAATCTTTTGCCATATGTTTCGTCAAGACACCCAGCCCGCCTTTGCTCGCGGCATAGGCCGCTTCGCCCGGAAAGGGATTGACGGTGGCCATAGTCGAGACATTGACAACCGCGCCGCCGCCTTGGTCTTTCATAGCCGGCAAAACCGCTTGCCCCATGCGCAATGCGCCGAGGCAATTGACATCATAAACCGCCGCCCAGTCTTCCGCCTTAGCAACATCGCTGGTTGCCCAATCGCCGTGTAGATAGGCACTATTCACAAGACCATCTATTCGGCCAAATTCTTCAGAAACCGCATGAGCAAGCCTTTGGCATTGCGTCGCATCCGTAACATCCGTGGAAAGCGCAATACACTGACCGCCATTGCCCTTTATCTCATTCGCGACTTTATCAAGGAAATTCTGATTGCGTGCGCCAAGGCCAACCTTTGCACCTTCGGCCGCGGCAATTTTTGCCATACTCTGCCCCATGCCAGGGCCGACACCGCTTATAATAACAACTTTATCTTGGAGTAACATGCGTAGAGCTTAGCGTAGTTTTTTACGAATATGAAATAAAAACTTTCAAAATCTCTTTGAGTGCGTAGTAAATGGGTCATAAAAAAACGCAAAGGTGTTAAGAGTGGTTCCTGATAGAGATAGCCTAATCGCGCAGGCCATTGAGCAAACGAGCTTAACGGATTTTGGCGATGACTGGTTCTTTGAGAATATTGATGCGCTTATTCCTTCATTGAATAAGCAGGCGAAACTGAGTCCCGCGGGGATATATGGCGCGCAGCACATGATAGTTTCTGGGCTTGTTAATCGCTTGCGCCACGTGAAGCTTGTAAAAGACAATCCTGAAATTTTGGAAGAAGAGGTCAATGTCACCGCTATCCTGACGGGCCTGCCGCGTACGGGCAGCACTATGCTCCACAGAATGCTTGCGGCTGCGCCAAAGCTGACGGGTGTGCGTTGGTATGAAACACAAAACTATGTTCCGCTTGAGGGCGAGCGTCGCGGAGACCCAGCGCCTAGGCTCGAAGCTGCCAAGGGTGTGTTAGCCTATATGCTTGAAGCTATTCCAGAGCTTATGTCTATTCACCCCATGGACATTGAACAGCCTGATGAAGAGGTCATTATTCTGGGACAGCTCTTTTCGAGTTCCATGATTGAGAGCACTTATTTCGTGCCAGATTATGCGGCGTGGCTATCAAAGCAAAATCCGCGCAAGGCCTATGACGACCTCATTCAAATTTTACAATCCTTGCAATGGCAAGATCCGTCGCGCGCGGGAAAAAACTGGGTCTTAAAAACGCCAGGGCACTTAATGGGCCTCCAAACTGTTTTAGATGTTTTCCCGGAAGCAAAAATCGTTATGACCCACCGTAATCCTGTCTCGACGATACCGTCATATTGCAGCATGGAAGCGAGTCTTTATAAAATGGGGTCTAGTGATATTTCTAATTCCGAAATTGGGACCTATTGGATGGTGCGCCTCAAAGACTGGCTCGCTAATTTTATGCAGGTGAGAACCAATACGGATTCGGATAGATTTATTGATGTGAATTACAAAAGCCTGCTGACAGCGCCCAGCGAGGAAGGCATGAGAGTGCTGTCCGCAGCAGGCATTCCGATGAGTTCAGAAATCAAAATAGGTATGGAAGATTGGATAGAGGCCAATCGCCGTGAAGATCGCGCCGCCCATAAATATAGCCTAGAAGATTTTGGTCTTGATGCAGATGATATTCACGCGAAATATCGTGACTATATATCGCAATATGTTTAAACTGCGACTACGATGCGGCCTTTAGTTTTATTATTGTCTTGTGTGGCCTTGCTAGCCTGTCAGGGCAATACAAAATCTTCAAAATCCGTACCAAATATCAAAGCTGAGTGGGTTGCGCTTGCCGGTGGCTGCTTTGATATGGGCGAGACCCGCATTTACCGCGAAGAGACGCCCGTTACAAAGACTTGCATTGAGCCCTTTGATATTTGGTCGCATGAAATTTCCAATGCTGAATTTGCAGCTTTCGTTAAAGAAACAGGCCATAAGACTCGCGCTGAACGAGGTTGGAAGGCCAGTGATAAGGCGGGGCCCGGCGTGGATATGGCGCCAAGTTCGGCAGTTTTTGTTTCGCCTAAAAACCCAAAAAGTTTAAATTGGTGGAGTCTTATGGATGGCGCGAATTGGCGTACGCCTCTTGGTTCTGACAAGGATGGATATGAAATGACAGCTCCTGTCGTTCACATCACGCGTGAGGATGCACAGGCCTACGCCAAATGGGCAGGCGGGCGATTGCCTATTGAAGCCGAATGGGAATATGCTGCGCGCGGCGGGCTAAATGGTGAGCTAATGAGTTGGGCGGAAGCCGAAGAAGCTGCGCTGGAAGATAAAGCTAATACATGGCAGGGTGTTTTCCCCGTGATTAATTCTGTTGATGATGGCCATGCAGGGGTTGCGCCTGTCGGGAGTTACCCCGCTAATGGTTTTGGCCTTTATGATATGATTGGCAATGTCTGGGAATGGACGTCGTCTAATTATTACCCGACACATAATCCGGGTGAGGCGGCTAAAGCTTATCCCAATGGTTACGACCCCGCCCAAGGCGACGTTCCTGTTGGCGTGATTAAAGGCGGCTCATTTCTTTGTGCGCGTTCATATTGCTATCGCTACAGACCTGCAGCGCGTCAAGCCCAAGATTTAATTTTCGGTACGTCCCATATCGGATTTCGGATCGTGCGCGATAAGGCCAATTAATGAGATAAAGCTTCTGCCGCGCGCCGTCCTGAATACACGCAATCGGCAATAGATAGACCGCTAATGTAGTTCCAAGAGGCCACGCCAATAGCATTGCGTCCGGCGGCATATAGTCCCTTAATGGCTTTACCGTTACTGCCTATGACGCCTCCTGTTGCTTCATCGACTTTCAACCCGCCGAGCGTTAAGGTCGGGCAGGGGAAGAGCTTGGCCGTTAGGCTAATTTCAATGGCGACGATTTTACTTTCATCAATTTCAGCAATGTCGTCCTGTGTTTTTTCAAACGGGTCTGCGATTTCGCCACGCGCCATTTTATTATACTCAGCAAGTTGTGCCATAAGGTTTGTTCCATCCACGCCGATCAAATTTGCTAGGTCTTTAGCGGACTTGGCTTTCTTGGCCCCGAAATATGAATTTAATTTTGCAAGGGCGCGTTGAAAGGCCAGAGCCTTATCGCCTTTAACATCATCTAAGGCTTGTTTAATGAGGGTTTTGTCTAAAATCATCCAAGCGCGACCATTATGATTTTCAGTCATATCAACACCCAAGGTCGCGCCGTAAACCATTTCATTGATAAAGCGTTGCCCGTTTTCATTGACAATCATGCCGCGTGCAAAAGAAATGGGGGGGTTGATAAAACGCCAAGCCGTAATTCGATCCATATTCGCGGCCACGCCGCCGACCGATTGCCCCAAGCGAATGCCAGCTCCGGTATCACCATCCGTGCCCAAAGGATATCCTGCCATATATTTTGGCGCGTAATGTTCGAGCATTTTGGAGTTAAATACAAATCCGCCGGCTGACAGGACAATGCCTTTTTTGGCGCGGATGAAAATTTCTGCGCGGGTTTCCGTCAATGCTTTTGCTTTTTCCAGATGCCCCATTGCTTTTTTGAAAAAGAATTTCGATCCTGGGATAATGGGAGGAAACATGGCGAAGAGCTTATTGGCTCTATCGCGAAGGCTTTTATAGGTCTGCAATGTATCGTCGTCCTTAAATTGTAAGGCTTTGACACCGATAATTTTGCCCTCGCTATTTGTCACGAGCTGACGGACTTCGGTAAAAGGGAGGATCACTAACCCCTTCGCCTCGGCACTGGCTCTTAAGGGGTCAAAAATTGAACCACCGAGATTGGTTGCCTTCGCGCCCTGTTTAATTGGCACATAACCGCGATGGCCGCGCGCGGCTGGGGCGGCGTGTTTTTTATAGCTTGGGACCAAGCTATTATCACTATGATAGAGAAAATATTGCGGGGCTGGGTAAGAGGTTTTATGCGGCCATAAGGTCCCGCGTAAATCAACCCCATGCGATTTTATCCAATCAATGGTTGGTGCGCTTTTTTCACAAAAGTCCCGCAAGGTTTTATCCGAAACAATTTCGCCCGTTTCGAGCTTGAGATAGTTGAACATGTTTTCCGGACTGTCCTCAACGCCAGCCTCGGTTTGCGTGGCTGTCCCGCCGCCAGCATAAATAACGCCGCCACTGGCTTTGGTCGCACCGCCTCCCGCAAAACGATCAATGGCGATGACGGTCAGTCCGTTTTCGATGGATTGCAAGGCCGCCGCTACGCCAGCCCCACCAAGCCCAACAATAATGACATCCGATTCAGAGGTCCATTGAATATCTTTTTCGGAGTTCACCGCCAGAGGGGCTTCAATGTCTGAATTCCAATTTTTATCTTCCGGTGTCATAAGGGGGCTCTCAAATTACGTCTGTTTTTCCGTGAAAAAATACGCAAAATCAAGTAACATGCCTAGAAATAGCTAAAAATACGTAAAATAGAGACAATATTATTGCGCATTTAGATGGGCCTGCTAGCATATCATGAAACTGAATAATGAGGGAATGATGCCAAATCCGAAAGTCGCAATTGTAACGGGCGCTAGCCGTGGAGCGGGGAAAGGCATTGCGCTGGGGCTCGCTGAGAAGGGTATGACGGTCTATGTGACCGGCCGAACGAAGAAGGTCGGGAAGGCCAAAGGCTGGGACGGAACACCGCTTCCAGGAACTGTTGACGAAACGGCACAAGCCTGCACGGATGTTGGCGGTAAGGGCATTGGCGTAATTTGCGATAGTGCGGATGATGCGCAAGTGTCTCAGCTATTCGAACAAGTCATGGATGAGCAAGGCCAAGTGGACATCCTGATGAATAACGCCGCTTATATTCATCATCAACTCATCGAGCAAAAGCCGTTTTGGGAGAAAGAACTCGACGCCCAAAATATCCTAGATGTCGGTCTTCGTTCTGCCTATGTTGCAAGTTGGCATGCCGCAAAAATAATGGCTAAACAAAAGAGCGGGCTGATTGGTATGGGGTCATCATTCGGTGCAAGTTGTTACATGCATGGCCCGGCTTACGGCGCGCAGAAAGCGGGGCTGGACAAGCTCGCCCATGATATGGCAGTGGATTTAGAAGACTATAATGTTCAGGCCGTCTCTATTTGGATGGGTCCGCTTCTGACCGAGCGTGCATTGATTGCCGCCGAAGTCCACCCCGAGCAATATAAAGACTTCATCGCCATGGCAGAGACCCCGCAATTTACAGGGCATATCTTGCACGCCATCGCCACAGACCCGAAAGCCCAAGAGATTAGCGGCCATACATTGGTCGGGGCAGAAGTTGCGCGCGATCGCTATA
>CAYYMI010000095.1:0-6314 GCA_964472905.1 uncultured Hellea sp.
ACAATTCTAATGGTGACGGCCTTGTGTATTACAATGGCGCGGCTAACCCGATTGTATTCTCTGGTGCTCTCTCAGACCTTTCTGAAAGCTTCACAGCCAACTGGTATTTGAATAATATTGGCGGCATTGGTAATGGCCTTGTCGGTAACCCTGATTTCCTAAACGGGTTTTTGGACGGTGACACAAATAATGACGGAACCGTCGACGCGGCGGATACGAATTCACCTTTCATTATTGCTGATGATAGCGCAGCTGCTGGGTTTAACCTTGACGTCGCGGATGACACCGGTGGTTATGATCTTACCCATGTCGGCGCTGTGCGGAGTGGTAACCCAGCCAATGCCTCTCAATTCGATGGCTGGACAGTCGCGACAGGGCCAGATGAAGGCTTCTTGGTTCCATTTAATCCATAAAAATATATTCGTTCAAATAAGTTAGGCTCCAATGTGGAGGGGCCTAACTTTTAGTTTGTCGCGTTAACTTAACCTTTTGATTTCTTGTTAAGTAACCCCCATATGGCACTAACCAAATTAATGGTTAGCGCAGCAATCTAATAAAAACTCCTCCGATGTCTGCTTTTGAGCTACTAGAAGAATATGAAACAGTGTAAGTTCTCTAAATGTTACGGCCATTATTGAGTTATCTGACAATTGTGTTTCTTTTCGGGTCACTGATTGGGTGGTCAAATTCACTGAATTCCGAATATCCGCCATTGTATCACTTCAAAAGTGCTTATGTAATTATGGCGCTCATATGGGGAAGTATATTCTTCGCTCCAATTATCCTTACTCTAAAGGCCTCCAAGAAAACTAAATTATTCGCTATAGTCAGCCTTTCCTTTACTGCAGGCGCTTTTACATTGTAAGACACTCGATAGTCTGAACTTCATCCCTTTAACGGTCATTAGAAATAAAAAAACGGGGTCAAAACCGCGCTTTGTAAAACTCTTTAATCTCTGTCTACTCGAAACGGAACTTAAAGCGTGCGCCTATAGCTCGCGGCGGGAGGACATTGGTTCTAAACCGTCTGACATTGGACGGGTTAGGGTCACTGCCATCAAAGAACGCTCCAATGGTCTGATTGTTTAGAGGTGTGTTCGCTGCGCTCGTTTCAGAAAAATCATTAAAGAGGTTGTCAACATATCCCGTTAAGGACCAATTATCCGTTTGGTAGCCAATCGCAACATTAGCCCGTCCAAAGCTTGGAAGCGTGAAGCTTCCAGCGCGGCCACCTGTAAATGACAGGACGTCACCTTGCCAAGAATAACCTCCATTGACAATTATATCCGCGCCATTTCCGAGAGGATGACTATAATCCCCAAAGACAGAGAATTGCGTTCTTGGAGATCCTAGTAAGCGGTCGCCATCTTGTCCAGCCTGAATAGCGGTTCCAAATCCTGGAGGTGTAATCGTTTGAATAAGTCCGGGAACATCAGCGGTTAATTGCGCATCTACAAAACTGAAATTACCGCGAAGATTAAATCTATCATTTACGCTCCAACTTCCATCGAGTTCAAATCCGATTGCCTGCGCTGATTCAGCATTCACAGTAATTGATGTTCCGGCATTTATAGAAACCGTGTTGACTTGAGGGTCTTCCCAATCAATGAAAAAAGCCGCCCCATTAAGCCTTAAAGCCCCATCGAGCCATGTCGTTTTAGCGCCGATTTTGCCTACGCATAACTGGAGATTTTGATTATATTTCATTTACGTGTTGCTCCAACACGCAAGCCTTAAATACATTGATTGATGACATTAGTGGTCGGGATGACTTAGGCATTAAAGTTGTTAAAACCCGTATCATCCTCGAACGCGCAAAGTGGTATCTAGGATATCCTCTAGCCAAACTAAAATGGTTGGAAGATTAGTTAATAAATATACATTTTAACTAAGACCTAATTCCTGTTTTTAGGGAAGAGCCTGAAATCCATATTCTTCACTTAAGCAGAAATTTCGAGCGGATTATTTGGGGCGTTTTAAGCCTCTAAGCTAAGGCACGCCTTGCCCTCAAGCTGACATTAGCTTTGTCAGTTTAGAAAGAATAGATTGTCAGTCTTTGCGAGACATGTGACTTAATCTGAATGGAAACCGCATCAACACTCATAAATCAAACCAAAAAATGGCTATCGAGCGTTGTCATTGCCCATAATCTCTGCCCATTTGCCAAACGTGAATATGATAATAAGGCTATTCATTATGCGGTGGTTGAGGCGGTAGATACTGAGGACCAATTAAAGCACGTCATCAAACAGTGTGCTGAGCTGGATGAGCAGGGCGCCCGAGAAACAAGCCTGTTGATTTTCCCTCATGCTTTGTCTGATTTTGAAGATTACTTAAATCTGTTAGGTTTTGCGACGGCTTTGCTCAAAGATCTGGGTTATGAAGGGGTTTATCAACTCGCCAGTTTTCATCCCCATTATCGGTTTGAGGGAACGGCCGCTGACGCGCCTAGCAATTATACCAACCGCTCGCCTTATCCTATGCTGCATATCCTGCGCGAAGCCAGTGTCGAGATAGCTTTAGAAAACTACCCTAACCCTGAAACAATTCCCGAGCGTAATATTCAGGTGACACAAGCGTTAGGGCTGAAAGTCATGCAGGATTTATTGGCTCAGTCCTATGATGTAGAGGGTTGAACCACAAAAAAACCGCCCGAAATTGCGCCCCGGACGGTTCTTTTTATAAAGACTTTGTATGAAGCTTTATTCTATCTGTATTGCTGAACCCGCGTTGTGCGCAATCCGGCAATGCCATGACTTTCTATTGAACGTTGCCAAGCTAGAAACTCTTCTGACGATATGCCGTAGCGATCACACGCTCCGTCTAGTGTCAAAAGACCACCGCGTACGGCGGCAACAACTTCTGCTTTTCTGCGAATGACCCAACGCACCGTATCAGGCTTTGGCAAATCTGCCATAGTCAACGGTGTCCCCTCGGGACCAATCACCACATTCTCTCTTTTTTTAATTCGGTCTGACATTAAAGACGCCCTTTTTTTTATTATGAATTCTGTATAGTTCATGGTTGTTAAAAAGAGTTTAAGTCGAAGCAAAAAAAGTCAATAAAAACAGTCGTTTACCAAGGTTAACAGAAATAAATCAGAGTTAAGAAAGCCTTACGAAAACTCTAGAGAATTGATTCTATTGCAATTTTTATTCAGCTGCTATTCAGACTCTGTATCGACTTGACACAATAGCCCCCCTATATGGGGCGGGAAATAATATGAAAATATTTGAAACTTTTTTCTAATATTTGATTTCGGAGACAAAATGAGTGCCAAAATGGCCAAAACTGTCAATTCTTTAGGTTTTAAAAAGCCCGAGGCTGAGACCCGCGTTGTTGTCGCGATGAGTGGCGGCGTGGATAGCTCTGTCTGCGCGGCGATGCTCGCGCGGCAGGGCTATGAGGTTATTGGCGTGACGCTTCAGCTCTATGATCACGGCGCGGCTATACAAAAAGCAAAAGCATGTTGCGCGGGGCAAGATATATATGACGCCAAGCGCGTGGCCGAAATGATGGGCTTTCCGCATTATGTTTTGGATTATGAAACGAATTTCAAAGAACAGGTCATAGAGGACTTTGCCGATACTTATCTTAAAGGGGCTACGCCCATCCCCTGTGTGCGCTGTAATCAGACGGTGAAATTCAAAGACCTGTTGACGGTGGCGAAAGATCTGGGTGCGGACTGTATGGCGACGGGACATTATATAAAGCGCGTGGAAGGGCCTAACGGGCCAGAGCTTCACCGCGGTTTTGATGGCAGCAAAGATCAAAGCTATTTCCTTTTTGCGACAACGCGTGAGCAGCTGGACTTTCTGCGCTTTCCGCTGGGCGGTATGGAAAAATCGGAAACGCGGCGTCTGGCTGTTGAGCTAGGTTTGAATGTTGCTTCTAAGCCCGATAGCCAAGATATATGTTTTGTCCCGACGGGCAAATATACCGACGTGATTGAGAAAATACGTCCTAACGCTGCCAAACCCGGCGACCTCGTTCATATGGATGGACGCGTTCTGGGCCAGCACCGCGGGATTATGTATTATACAATCGGCCAAAGACGAGGGCTGGGCCTGCCGGATGGGTCGGGCGCTGATCCCCTTTTTGTTGTCAATATTGAGGCCAAGACTAATCAGGTCATAGTGGGCCCGCGGGAGGCTTTACTGCGATCTAAAATATGGCTGACGGATATAAATTGGATTGGGATAGGAGAATTTAGTTCGGCGCTGGACGGTGAGGCGGTGAATATTAAAATTAGGTCCACCCGCCCGCCAGTTCCCGCCACGTTTCGTCTAATTGAAAATGATATAATCGTCGAGCTATCGGAGCCTGATATGGGCATTTCTCCGGGCCAAGCCTGTGTGTTTTACGCCGCTGACAAAACGGCTGCACAAACGTTAGGCGGAGGGTGGATAGTCCGCACGGAATAGGCTATCGCCTGATTTGGTCGAATATAGTGGATATTCGACGCCTAAGCCCAATGGAGACCCTTATGGCCGTTATGAAATCAGTTCAGATCATGTCTGAAAGCACGAAATCTTTTGAAGACGCGATTGAAAATGCTGTGAAGCGCACAGGAAAATCTGTGAAAAATATTCGTTCTGCTAATATTCAAAACCAGTCTGTCACAATTGAAGGTAATAAAATTGCGAAATATCGTGTCAATTGCATGATCACCTTCGAAGTTGATTAATTGATTTGCGGCGGGAAGCCTCCCGCCGCCTACAACCATGTTATCGGCTATTATCATTGCTTTTATTGTCTGTGGCCTAATGGCTGGCTATCAATGGCGCATGAAGCGCGAAGCTTACAATAATAATCTAAAGCGTATTCAGGATGAAATCGATCGCTTAGAAGCCTCTAAAAAATCTGATAACCTATCCGAGGAGTGATTAAACCTCTCTTGTCAGCCGTGCCTCTAAATCATACACATTAAACGCCTAAACACTTAAGCTGAGAGCCCCTATGTCAAAATCATCCGTTCAAGACCCCGTTGTTATTGTTGGCCTCGCCCGCACGCCTATGGGCGCATTCCAAGGTGCGTTCTCGACCGTTAAAGCGTCAACCCTTGGGGCTGTGGCGATTAAAGCAGCTGTGAAAGAATCAGGTGTAGATGCACAGAAGGTTGAACAGGCCATTATGGGCTGCGTTCTGCCCGCTGGCCAAGGGCAAGCCCCCGCGCGTCAGGCGGCGTTTAAAGCCGGCCTGAGCGAGACTTGTGAAGCCACCACGATCAATAAAATGTGCGGCTCCGGCATGCAGGCTGCAATCATGGTGCATGACGCCCTTAAGGCCGGCTCTGTCGATATAGCAGTTGCGGGCGGCATGGAAAGCATGACCAATGCGCCTTACTTAATGCCTAATGCACGCGGCGGCGCGCGGATGGGTGATACCAAGATGCTCGATAGCATGATGTATGATGGACTGACGGACGCTTATGAAGGCGGCGGCCCCGGAAATTCAGCAATGGGGGTGTTTGCCGATATGATTGCTGCGGAATATCAATTCACGCGCGAAGCCCAAGATGCCTATGCGATTGAGTCTGTGCGCCGCGCAAAGGCCGCACAGGAGAGTGGAGATTTTGAGCGCGAACTGGCTCCGGTGAATGTCAAACACCGTAAAGGCGATATTCTGGTCAGCGAGGATGAGGGCCCAAAAAACGCGCGTCCTGAAAAAATACCAAGCCTTCGGGCTGTCTTCACCAAAGACGGAACCGTGACGGCGGCCAATGCCAGCTCGATTAATGATGGCGCCGCGGCGCTGGTAATGATGCGCAAATCTGATGCCGAAGCAGGCGGGCATAAAGTTCTGGCCGAAATCGTCTCTCATGCGGCCCACGCCCATGCTCCGGCCTATTTTACGACGGCTCCTGTCCACGCCATGAATAAAGCGCTCAAGAAAGCGGGGTGGGACGCCAAAGATGTGGACCTCTGGGAAATCAACGAAGCCTTTGCCGTTGTCCCCATGATTGCGATGCAAGAGCTTGGGCTCGACCATGATAAGGTGAATGTGAATGGCGGCGGCTGTGTTCTCGGTCATCCGATAGGGGCGTCAGGCGCGCGGATTATGGCCACCCTGATTGCCGCCATGGAAAAGCGCGATGCTAAGACGGGTGTTGCAAGTCTCTGTATTGGCGGTGGTGAGGCGACGGCTGTTTGTCTTAAACGGGGTTAGTTTAAACCCAATGATTATGCGTGATATACATCACGATCTATGTTTAAATTTTCTGTCATAAATCTCCTATAAAAATAGGAGAAAGTATTATGAGTGTCCAGCCCCTTTTTTATGTACCATTTTGATGTAAGGTTTCAGGTATAGGTG
>CAYYMI010000096.1:0-6132 GCA_964472905.1 uncultured Hellea sp.
CTTATCGATACTGTTTATCGCCATGCGGGCCAAAAGGCGACGGTCATCTTTGCTGATAAGATGATGGGTCTTGGTTTCCGCGAAGCCTGTAATGCGGGGATTTCTTTCGGCAAGGATGACATGGTTATCCCAGAGACGAAATATACGCTCGTTAATGAAACGGCCGATTTGGTGTCAGATTTTGAGCAGCAATATGCGGATGGCCTGATTACCAAAGGCGAGAAATATAACAAAGTCGTTGATGCTTGGTCAAAATGTACCGACAAAGTGGCCGATGCGATGATGGACGAAGCGGCGCGTCCGCGTAAGATGATCAACTCGATCTTCATGATGGCAGATTCTGGTGCGCGCGGATCTAAAAACCAAATGAAGCAGCTCGCGGGTATGCGCGGCTTGATGGCGAAACCGTCTGGCGAAATTATCGAAACTCCGATTACGGCAAACTTTAAAGAAGGTTTGACCGTTATGGATTACTTTAACTCGACCCATGGCGCGCGGAAAGGCCTCGCCGATACCGCTCTGAAAACTGCGAACTCTGGTTACTTAACGCGCCGTCTTGTTGACGTTGCGCAAGACTGTATCGTCACAGAGCAAGATTGCGGCACAGAAAACGGTATCGAACTTAAGCCTGTTGTCGATAGTGGTGAAGTTGTCGTCTCCCTTGGTGAGCGCGTACTTGGCCGTAATATATCCGAAGATATTCATGACCCGCGAACAGGTGAGTTGATGTATCCGGCCAACACTTATGTTGATGAAGATATAGCCGCTGAAATCGATGAGTCTGGACTTCAAAACCTACGCTCACGCAGCCCGCTACGCTGTGAAACGGTCTCTGGTATTTGCGCGACTTGTTATGGTCGGGATCTCGCACGCGGGACGAAAGTCAATATGGGTGAAGCTGTCGGTGTTATCGCCGCGCAGTCCATTGGTGAACCGGGTACGCAGCTTACCATGCGGACATTCCATATCGGCGGTACAGCTTCAGTCTCAGACAAGTCTGTGACGGAAAGTTCCAATGAAGGGAAGATCGAATATAACAAAGACGATGTTATCCCCGTTGATAAAGGCTTTATTGTTAAATCTCGTAAGCTTGAATTCTCTATCGTCGATAAAGACGGAAAAGAGCTTGAAACGCACAAAGTTGATTACGGCTCTCGTATGTCAATTAAATCAGGCGGCAAAGTTAAGCGCGGCGATAGACTGGCAGAATGGGATCCATATGCGACGCCTATCCTAACAGAAGTCGGCGGAACTGTACGGCTCCTTGATATTGTTGATGGTGTTTCTGCCAAAGAAGAGACTGACGAAGAAACAGGTATTTCTTCTAAAGTGATTGTTGACTGGCGCGCTTCATCCAAGTCTGGTGATATTCAGCCTGTTGCGGTTATCGAAGATGATAAGGGCGAGCCGATTAAACTCGGTAACGGCAATATTGCGCGCTACATGCTCGCGGTTGGCGCGATCCTGTCTGTTGAAGACGGAGACACAGTCACGCCAGGTATGCCGCTCGCGCGTATCGCCAAAGGCGGCGCGACGCAGCGCGATATTACCGGGGGTCTACCGCGTGTGGCCGAGCTCTTCGAAGCCCGCCGTCCGAAAGACGACGCGGTTATCGCTGATATGGATGGTAAGATTGAATTTACGCGCGATTACAAAAACAAGCGTAAAATTCAAATTCTACCTGATGATGAAGATGGTACGCCGTCCTCTTATCTAATCGCCAAAGGTAAGCATATGCTTGTCGCTGATGGTGACCGTGTTAAGAAAGGCGATTACATCATTGATGGTAATCCGGCGCCGCATGATATCCTTGCGATTATGGGCGTTGAAGCTCTGGCTGAATATCTTGTCGACGAAGTCCAAGGTGTTTATCGCCTACAAGGGGTTCCGATTAACGACAAGCATATCGAAGTTATTGTGCGTCAAATGCTACAGAAAGTCGAAGTGGTTGATCCAGGTGACACAACGCTTCTGCGTAAAGAGCAAATGGATAAAATCGAATTCAATAAGGTCAATGAGGCCTTGCTTGAACGCGATAAGAAAGCCACGCCAGCGACAAGCATGCCTGTCTTGTTGGGGATTACCAAAGCCTCGCTACAGACACGCTCCTTTATCTCAGCGGCGTCTTTCCAAGAAACAACCCGCGTCTTAACTGAGGCGTCTGTTAACGGAAAAGAAGACGTCCTCGAAGGCTTGAAAGAGAATGTCATCGTTGGACGTTTGATCCCGGCGGGAACTGGTAGCAATCTGCGTAAGTATCAAAAGCTTGCCAATGATCGCGATCAGAAGCTTCTCGAAGAACGGGCCGCGAACGCGCCGCAACTCGAAGAGTTCCCAGCTGAAATCGAAGGTGACGCTGCGGAATAGTTTTTTCGCAAAATTTAAAATTAGAAGCCGCTTTCAGAAATGAGGGCGGCTTTTTTATTATTTCAAAATTTGTTTATGAGTAGGTTCGATGTTTTCTTAACCTATCAAAATAGGCCACTGCAATAATTCCGATTAGCAATGAAATTATAGCTGGCGCTAATCCTAATCCTATTGGTGGTGTCCCAAACTTGGGGAAAACATGGTGCATTATTTCCATGAAACCAATCATAAATGGAATCATCGCTATTGTTTCAAGAATTAAAAATTTTAGCCACGGTGCCATTTTATCTTCCTTATCGGCTCCTGTATATTTATTTGTTATACCCTCTAAAATCAATCCCTCGGCGTCACATCAATCATTTGCGGCCCATCATCTTCTTTCAAATGCTTCTCAAAATGTGCCCGCAATAGCCGTGCATTTCGGTTATTGGCTTGCCAGCCCCAGTCAAAGAGGTCGCCCAAAATAGGGATAATCCCAATCAGCCAGTCCACAAAGACATTGGCTATCATTTTATAAATCGTTGCGCGGCCTACCCCGAGACGTTGGGCCTGGGTGATTATATAGCCTGAAACCCCAAGCCCGATTGTATCGCCGATGCCCGGGATAAGGCCGATAATCGTATCAAGCCCCAATTTAACGGGTAGGCCGGGAATAGCAAAGCGGCTATCCATAAGCCTCGCCAGTTTCTCGACAGACTGCACCAAGGCTTCTCTATCATTATGGTCAAAATGATCAGGTATGGTCATAGCAAGACTATAGGGCGGTTTTGCCAAAGACGAAAACACATTGTATGCAAATATAACCAAAACCTATCAAAGGGGAGATCACATGCATCGCATTATTTTGACAGCAAGCCTGTTCATGGTTGCTTGCCAATCAGATATTATAGAAGATGATTTTGGACCTAAGCCTGTTGCCGCTATTCACGCCGATACGCTAACGCTCGATACCCATATAGATATTCCGCTGACTTATATGAAAGAGATCGACCCGAGCGGCGAGACGGACTTGCAAGTCGATTTACCGAAACTCCAAGCTGGCGCGCTGGATAGTGGGTTTTGGATTATCTATACACCGCAAGGCGACCTTACGACTGACGGCTATGCTCAAGGACATAAGATTGCCGAAATACGAAATGCGGCCATTCAAAACCTTGTGACAACACATCATAAAAATTTCGTTTTGGCCAAGACAGCTCAGGAGGTTCGTGAGACTGTCGCCTCTGGAAAATATGCCGTTTTAATCGGGATGGAAAATGCTTATCCTTTGGGCGAGAGTGTTGAGAGCGTTCCGATGTGGGCCGAACGCGGGGTGCGTTATATGGGTATTACCCATTTTGGGCATAATCAATTTGGCGATAGTTCCAATCTGAATTTTACGCGCGATGATGGCCCAAAATGGAATGGTTTGTCACCGCTAGGTAAGGATTTGGTCCGCGCGATGAACGATAATGGGATTATGGTTGATGTCTCTCATGCCGGCAAAGAAACGATGATGCAGGCAGCTGACCTCTCACGCACACCGATAATTGCTAGCCACTCCGGGGTTAAAGCCGTCGCAGATACCGCGCGGAACCTTGATGATGAGCAACTGCGTAAAATCCGCGATGTCGGCGGGGTCGCGCAAATGGTTGCATTGGGTAGCTATGTGAAACTCCCAACGGCACAACAACAGGCCGCGAGAGATGCTTTGGATGCTGAGTTTGGAGATCGCAAGAGCTGGGACCAAGCCAAGCGCGATGCCTATATGGCGAAAAGAGCCGATATTACCGCAATGGCACCCGAAGCCAATGTCTCAAATTTCGTCGACCATATTGACCACGCCGTAAAGATCGCGGGGATAGATCATGTTGGCATCGCGTCTGATTTTGACGGCGGCGGCGGTATAGCGGGGTGGCAGAATGCAAGTGAGACGCAAAATGTAACAGCGGAACTGGTTAAGCGCGGCTATAGCGAAGACGATATTGCCAAAATATGGGGCGGAAATTTATTGCGCGTGATGGAGCGCGTGATGTTTGAAGTGCCTTCAGAAATTATTTCATCTGAATAGGCCAAGCCAGAGAATTTTGGCTTGGCCCTTATGAACCGGATTTAACGGCGCTGCTGTATGGGTTGTGGTCTACGCGGCGGAGGTCTGTTGAAGGCCTTAGGACGTACGCCTGGCTTGCCTTCTACGCAGGCAATAATCGCGACATAGTCGACACCTGTATCATCCTGGACAACCATATCCATAAATCCATCTTGTTTGATCTGCTCTAGCAATGTCGTTGTCCCGCTATGATCAGCGCTGTTAAGTTTTAGACGGTCAAGACTTGCATAATATGCACCCGTATTCGGGTCTTGCTGAAAGATAAGACCTTGATTGTCGGTTTTAGTGAGGAACTGATTTACGCGGCTTGAAAATGTTCTATATTTAGATTGATCAGCTGGGTTTCCTGAGGTTTGGGCAGCGGCACCCTCATTAGCTTGATCAACATAGTTGCCGAAATACATGGCATCATTGTGATCTAAGCTGTCGCCGTTTGATTTAAGGTGAAAAACCAACCAACCACTATTTATTGAGGCTGCATTAGGGACATTAATTGTTTCAAGGAAGAACTCATTTGAATGAAGTTCGTCATAATCTCGGGTTAAGCCGTTAATTCCAGGCCGGTTCGCATAAGTCGTGATACCTGTTTGGGATAAGAGCGCCGCACGGGGAGATGTTGCTTCGCTATTTCCGCCCTGATAGCCATCACCATTCCCACCTGAAAAGACTTGCTTTTGCAAATTTTTATAAATGGGTTTGCCGCTTAAATCCGTTTGAGTGCAGGCTTGGCATTTAACGTTTTGAGAGAGTTTCTCGATAGTATTGGCAGATGCCGTGTTGGTTAGAGTTATAGCTAAAGCTATGCCGCTTAGAATCTTGAGTTTGAATAAATGTGTCATGATATACTCCGTTCAGACATGATCCGAACAGACGCCCCGTTCGGTAATTGAAACATATGATAGTGGACATGAAGCCGTCGTGATGGGCATCACGAAAATAGCGAAAGCTGAATTTGAATTAGAAAGATTATTTCGGTCGCCTCGATTAAAACTTAATCCTCAATAATAACGCCTAATCTATATTCTGAGAGATGATTGAAAAAACCCATTTAGCCTGTTGACGCGGGGCGAATCCTTACCTATACGCCGCTTCGTCGATGGATGTGCTGTCTACGGGTTACCGTAGAAACCTCATTTAAGGCAAAAATGATATTTATAATGGCCCTGTTTGCGGGAGATTTTCCGCGAAAAGAGCCGTTTTGTTGCAAATGACCTGTCATTTCGAATGGTTCGAGGGGCGGGATATTTGCTCTTTGTGCAGGAAAAATGCTCCTTGGCTTCAGCGGCCAGAGCGAAAAAGAGTAGAGTATATGCCAACTATTCAGCAATTGGTCCGGAAACCCCGGAAAGATAAACGCAGGCGGAACAAGGTTCCGGCGCTCGAGGCTTGCCCTCAGAAGCGCGGTGTGTGTACGCGCGTTTATACAACCACGCCGAAGAAGCCGAACTCGGCCCTTCGTAAAGTGGCCAAAGTGCGTTTGACGAATGGGTTTGAGGTTCTATCTTATATCCCAGGTGAGGGGCATAACCTGCAAGAGCATAGTGTTGTGCTTATTCGCGGCGGCCGGGTGAAAGACTTGCCGGGTGTGCGTTATCACGTCCTTCGCGGCGTCTTGGATACACAGGGCGTTAAAGATCGTAAGCAACGTCGTTCGAAATACGGCGCGAAGCGTCCTA
>CAYYMI010000097.1:0-6118 GCA_964472905.1 uncultured Hellea sp.
CTATGGGAACGCCGCTCGCCGACGCGCTTGATATGAACGACCCTGTCATTGATTTTGAAGTCACGCCTAACCGTCCTGATTGGCTCGGCGTGGATAGCATCGCGCGCGACCTTGCCGCTGTCGGATTAGGGACACTAAAAACCAAAGCCATTAAGCCCGTAAAGGGTAGCTTCCCTTGCCCCGTTAAAATCACAACAGAGGTGCCAAAGGCCTGCCCTGCTTTTGTCGGACGCGTTGTCAAAGGCGTGAAAAACGGCCCGTCGCCAGAGTGGCTACAAAATCAGCTCAAAGCCATTGGGCTTCGTCCAATTTCGGCCCTCGTCGATATCACCAATTTCATTACCTATGACCGCGCGCGGCCGCTGCATTTTTATGACGTCTCCAAGCTTAAAGGCGGGATTACGGTGCGTATGGGCAAGGACGAAAAATTCGGCGCCCTTGATGATAAGGCTTACACCGCCACCTCTGATGACGTCGCTATCACGGACGGAAGCGGCATATTAGGTCTTGGCGGGATTGTTGGCGGAACGACAACGGGCTGTGACGAAGGCACAACAGAAATTTTAATTGAGGCGGCTTATTTTGACCCACTTACCATTCGCCGCTCAGCCAAGCGCTTGGGCGTTAATAGCGATGCTAAATACCGCTTTGAGCGTGGTGTTGATACGGGCTTTCTGATGGGCGGAATGGAACTTGCGACACAAATGGTTCTTGATATTTGCGGCGGAGAGGCAAGCGACATTGTTGTTGCGGGCGATATACCCATGCCGCCGCCATCTATCAAATTTGACACGGCGCTCAATGAACGCCTGACGGGGCTTAAACTCTCTGACAAAGAGATGTCCAAAATCCTGACAGACCTTGGATTCACTGTCGCCAAAGATTGGACTGTCGGCGTGCCGACATGGCGGCGCGACGCAACTGAAGGCGCGGACCTCGTCGAAGAGATTGTGCGTATTCACGGCTTTCATAATCTTGAAGCGGTGAGCCTGCCCCCTCTTCCGGGGCGGCGTGAACCGACGGCGACGCTGACCCAAAACCGCACGCGCCTTGCCCGCCGCGCCCTTGCCGCAAGGGGTTTATCAGAGGCCATAACATGGTCATTCGTTCTCCAAGATCACGCTAAGGTCTTTGGCGGCGGCGATGATAAAATGCTTCTGGATAATCCTATCTCATCCGATCTGGATTGCATGCGCCCCACCGCGCTTATTCACCTCTTACTCGCAGGGCAGCGCAATGCCGATAAAGGCTACCCCAATGCTGCCTTGTTTGAGCTTGGACCAATTTATCACGGCACAGAGCCTGACGAGCAAGCGCTGTCTATCGCAGGCATGCGCCGTACGGAAACGCAGCGCCACTGGGCAGGGGAATGCGCCATTGACGCCCTATCGGCCAAAGCTGACATACTCGCCGCGCTCGAAGCTATGGGGGCGAAAGTCTCTAACTTACAGCTTTCCAAACCGACGGGCGCATATTGGCATCCCGGGCGCTCGGGACGCTTGCAAATGGGGCCTAAAAATATCCTTGCCGATTTTGGCGAGCTTCATCCCCGCGCGCTCAAAGCGCTTGGCATTGAAGGCCGCGTTGTGGGCTTTGAGATTTGGCCTGAAAACATTCCTGCGCCTAAAAAGAAATCCGCCAGTAAAGCCAAGGCCGCGCTCGCGCTTTCTGAACTCATGCCTGTCCACCGTGATTTTGCTTTTGTCGTCGCCAATGACGTTGACGCTGGTACAATTTTAAAAGCCGCCAAGGGCGCGGATAAACAACTGATTTCAGATGTCTCGCTTTTCGATATTTATCAAGGCCAAGGCGTAGAAGACGGACACAAGTCACTCGCCATTGATGTCACGCTCTCTCCCCGTGAGGCAACGCTAACAGATAAAGAGATTGACGCCGTAAGTGATAAAATCATCGCGCAGGTCATGAAAGCCGGAGGCCGCTTAAGAGCCTAACCTCTGAGCTTTAAATCTATGAAATTTGATAATCATATTATAAACGCGAATTCTCCGCGCATGGGTAATGCTATAACCCGCGCCATTGGCAGCGGGCTATTAAAACTCTTTGGCTGGAAAGTTGAAGGCGTGCTGCCCAATGAACCCAAAGTTATTTTGGTTGGGGAGCCTCATACCTCAAATTGGGACTTCATCCTGATTATGTGCGCGGCCCAATCCGCTGGATTTCGTATGTCTTACATCATGAAGAAAGAAGCCTTCTTCTGGCCTCTTGGCGGGTTTTTCAAATGGATGGGCGGTTTGCCCATTGAGCGTAAAAAAGGCAAAGATAGTCTGGCGCAAATCAAAGCCCATATTGACGCCCATGATAATATCTTTTTGGCCATTACCCCCAGCGGAAGCCGTAAGGCCACAGAGAAATATAAGACAGGTTATTTGCGAATGGCGCATGAATTTAATATGCCGCTTTTCTTAATTGGGATTGACGGGACAAATAAATCTCTTGTGCTGGACAGATTAGTCGATGCGAGCGGGGATATAAAAACGCAAAATACATCTATCAAAGATTATATGGACGGGACTTACCGCGCCATTAAACCCGATCAACAACGCCCCGGTCCTCTGCCCGACGCGCCGCCAGAAATCCTTATCGGAGCGCGTGAGTAAGCCTCTATGAGCTACTGAATGATCTCATAGACCATATTCACGCTAGCCGTGATTCTTTGCTGGCCTGATTGAACAATGGCTCCCGATACGCTGGCACCCGTAAAAGCCCCGCTGCTAGTCGCTTGGACCTCATTTGAATATGACATATTATAATTCACGCCTTCCCCCATTACTAAAATGCGGCCAAGTTTGAGACCCGCTCCTTCCGCCATTGTCTGTGCTTTCTGGCGGGCATCTTTAATGGCCTCTTTTCGGGCTTCGGTTTTCGCGACGCTGTCATCATTCAGGCTAAAGCGAATATTGGCAATATTATTACTTCCTGCTTCAACAAGACTGTCGAGCATGGCCCCTAAATTATCAAGGTCATGTGTTTTGGCGTTGACCATATTGGAAACAGTGTAGCTAATAATTTTGCGCTCTGGGAGTTTACCGTCTTCGGAAGGCGTTCCGATTGATGTACTCGCGATACCGCCATGGGGTAAATAGATAGGGCGGCCAGATACGCCGTTGTGATTGTAAACGGGCACCAAGTTTAGTCCCGATGTTTGTATATGTTTGCGCTTAACGCCCGCAGCCATAAGGGAATCTATCGCGGATTTCATTTTCTTGCCATTTTCGGCCATCGCCTCTTTGGCCGTTGTGCCTGTGGCAACGACGCCTGCTGACATATGGGCTGTATCAGGCTCCTGAAAACTAATGCCTGTACCGTTCACATGCAGGCGGGACATAGGCTTCTTATCCATTTGTTCCGCTACAGGCGTCTCTTCTCCGTCAATAATATGGGCATAGGACGGGGCTGCCGTCCATAGGACTGTTCCGATGGTAAGCCTTGCCAGAAATTTCAACATAATCCAGTCCTCCGCTTCAATGCCGCGAAAGAACACGCCAAAGATGTTGACGTCAAGAAAACTCCCTCGACAGGGGAATTATCACCAAAGGCGTTTAGAGAGGAAATTTACAGCGGAATAAGGCTGCGCTTTCGCGTAATGGAGATATAATTCACATTGGCCCCAAGGCGGGCGCCGACGCCCGAACGAACAGGGGCAAGTGTTACGCCGTTAGCGCGCTGATAATTAATCGCCATGCCCGCCACCAGGTAAGCTGAGCCGTCAACACCCGGAAAGCGCTGAAAGATATAATTGGGGTCATTAAGGCCATAAACCAATGTAAAGACTTTCGACACATCTGCACCGCCGTCAAAGCCGACTGACGGGCCTTGCCAATAAACCTTTTGCGTGCGCCCGTCTTTCATCCAAAGCGTGCCTTGGCCGTAGCGCGCGCCAAAGACAACGGCGCCGCTGCCTTCTTGGCCTGTAATATAACCGACAGGACGCCCTCGGTCTTTAAACAGGCGCTCAATCGCAGTAGCAGCAGATTCGGAGGTGACACCCAAATGGGTTGAAATAGCTGAGACCAATTCATTCTCATTATAAGTTTGACCTTTAGAAAACCCTTGAGAAGCGGACTTACTACTATTCGAATAATTGGCCGGATTATTGGCTGGCGCGGCAGAGGATGCACATCCGCCAAGCGCGAGAACACTCGCACACGCAAAAGCAAGGCCAAAGGCGATAACTGAATATCTGTTCGGAGCTTTAAAAGTATTTTGTCTTTTATAAGAGTGGGCCATCATTAATCCTCCCAAAGTGAATCGGATTTACCGCTAACATTTGAGTAATTAAGGTTAATAAAAGACGAAAATATGGCAGCTAAGCTGTAATTTGATCTTAAATTTAAGACAGTTTTCTGCGCCTAATCCACGCCGTTAACCCCCCGATGGCCATTCCCGCCGAGACCACAATTGACGGAATAAAGGTCAAAAACTTAAACGCTGTCATAAATCCAGCGATTGACCCAAGGATTTCTGAACCGCTGGCAAGCGTAAGTCCAATGAAGCTATCTTCGAGAAAATCGGCAAGCAAAAACGCAATCGGCAAGATAAATAGTAAATTCCATTTCGGGTTTTTGGGCCGCATGTGCCGTATCCCGAAAGCTATCAGCGCTTCAAACACCAATGTTTGCATAATCATATAAGGCACATCAAAAACCAGCGCGAGATATTTGGTCTTTCGTCCGGCGGCGTCTAGCTTGCCTAGAATATCGACAGCCGCCGCGCCGCTATAAAAGCCGCTTTCTTGCAAGGATATATGTCCGGCTATACGGGTCACATCGCCAAAATATCCAGGTCCCGTAAACCAAAGCGTATAGACCATAAAAATAAAAATCAGCGCGAGTAAACGCCATCCGCGGAATTTATGAAAAGGGGATCGAGCGTAATTATCCATGACGTCTTATAACCGAAATGAAAGCTTGCGATAGAAAAGGATTCAAAAGTCTCCGGCCACGAAGCTCAAGGGTAATTAGGCGTGGCCGGAGAACGAAGCGACAGGGGGACACACTTCGTCTATGATTGTCATAGCATATTTTTTAGATATATGTGAAATCGATTGTTACTATGATTAATATTGTCAAAACCTATGAAGCCTTGCCATGAACCTTCGTGACCTCGATTATATTTGCGCGGTTGCCGACCATAAGCATTTCGGTAAAGCGGCTGAGGCCTGCCACGTCAGTCAACCTACACTATCGGGACAAATCAAAAAACTAGAAGGCCAGCTCAAAGTCACCCTTTTTGAACGCAGTCACAAAGGCATCAGAGTCACAGATATAGGCGAAGAGATTATCCTCATTGCGCGTGAAGCTAGAGAGGCCGCGCGACGCATTAAAAATGTAGCGGCCTCCGCGCAAGACCCCTTGGCCGGTAATTTATCCTTGGGCTTAATCCCAACCGTTGCACCTTATTTGATACCGTTATT
The DNA here is from genome assembly GCA_964472905.1 of uncultured Hellea sp. Classification (GTDB taxonomy): domain Bacteria; phylum Pseudomonadota; class Alphaproteobacteria; order Caulobacterales; family Maricaulaceae; genus Hellea. The sequence goes on from CAYYMI010000097.1 coordinate 5,435, forward strand.
TGTTGGCAAACTCTCCAAGCGCCTACCTAAACTCTCCATGACATATCGTGAAGATATTACAGAGCGGCTGACGGATAGCTTGCTCTCGGGCGACCTTGATGTCGCCATCCTCGCAACACCGCCAGAAGACAATACATTGGCCGCTATTGATCTTTATACCGAGCCTTTTTGGCTGGTTTTTCCTAAAGTCCATGAATTGAGCCAATTAGATCAAGCCAGTATGACGGATGTAAAAGAAGATGATGTCTTGCTGTTAACCGAAGGGCATTGTTTCCGTGACCAAGCGCTATCAATTTGCCGTCCATCCCATCGGCGTCGACAGCAATCCCTGCGCGCGACATCTCTGGAAACCTTGATTAATTTGGTCGCATCGGGTCAAGGCGTAACTCTCGTCCCTGCCCTTGCCATGCGTGGCGGCTCGCCCAGCAAGACGGGGTTGATGAGCCATAAACTTACCGACAAAGGCGCGGCGAGGAAAATTTATCTGACCTACCGTAAACGTTTCCCGCGTATTCAAGCCGTAACCGCTCTAGCGGAGCTCATAAAAGACGGGCTTCCGAGTTCTGTTACCCATTCGTAAAAAGATAATAACCCCTTGCCAGCCGCTGTGCACTCTATATAAGCCCCAGCTTCACGGATGCGGTCTGTGGGTTTCCTATCGGCATGGGGTCGATATAGCCTTTC
>CAYYMI010000098.1:0-6102 GCA_964472905.1 uncultured Hellea sp.
TCGCCTTTAATCATATCCAGAGAAATGTGAGAGGCTGGAGATGGTAAGCCAACCTTATCAAGCATATCTTTCAGTATTTCTGCAGGTATCTGAGCAAAATTTCGGCCATTTAGCTCAACATAATCATACCCGACCTCTTTGATCATTTTCAAAGTTGCCATTGGATCAGTCGCAAAACTTTCACGCAATGTGTAAGTTTGTAGACCGACCTTGCTAATTTTTCCATTCGTTCCGCCAGCCGCAGGCTTACAGCCAGTTCCAAGCATCACAGCACCTACTGTTGATGTCGCTAAAAAAGATCGTCTTGAGAACATTATAAAACTCCCTGCTCTAGCAAATCAGCAGCATGGTTAGCCGCGCGCGCGGAAAACGCCATATATGTAAGCGATGGGTTCTGGCATCCAGAAGACGTCATGAAAGACCCATCCGAAATAAAGAGGTTCGGAATATCCCAGCTTTGATTATATCCGTTGAGAACAGACGTCTTCGGATCACGGCCCATACGCGCCGTCCCCATTTCGTGAATACCATCACCGACGACGATAGTCGCTGCTTCTTCAGGAGCTTGGACGGAAATATTCTGTACGCCAGCCGCTTCAAGCATAGCCCTTGTATCATGAGCGGCTTGGCCCATTAGCTTCAATTCATTCGCACGCAATTTGGCATCAATAATTGGAATTGGCATACCCCATTTATCCTTGCGGCTAGCGTGCAAGCTTATATTATTTCGGTAATCTGGCAGCATTTCACCGGCACATGTCAATGAGATAAACCACGGTCCGGGAATTCGTGCCTCTTGTTTGAAGCTCTCACCAACCCCTGGCCCGCCAATTTTACTTCTCCAATTTCCGCGCAGCGCACGGCCTTGGTAGGCAAACCCACGGAGGAAATCTTTTCCCTCTTCGGTGTTATTTCTAAAGCGAGGAATATAAAATCCATTGGGCCGGCGACCCGAATGATATTTATCCATCATACCCGGCATAACCCCACGCCCACGAGAGCCATAAAGATGGTCCATGAGATTGCGGCCAACTTGGCCTGATGAATTCGCCAAGCCAGTTTGGAAGGTTTCAGTTGCCGAGTTTTGCAAAATCATCGTTGTCGGAATCGTGCCTGCATTTAAGAACACAATTTTCGCCGTATAGGTTTTACCCACTTTAGTTTTCGTATTAATGGTTTTCACGCCAGAGATTTTTTTTGTCTCAGGATCATAATCTAATTTCTGGACCATTGTATCAGTCAACATTGTCAGATTACCTGTACGTTCAGCAGCCGGCAGTGTCGCTGCGATGGAACTAAAATAAGCCCCGAAGCTACAACCGCGCTCACATAGAGAGCGGTTTTGACATTTCCCGCGACCCAAATCGAGCTGCTCTTGTGTCGGTTCAGTTAAATGCGCAGCACGACCCGGAATGACATGACGACCCGGAAATGAATTTTCAATAATACCCTTAAAAGCTATCTCCGCTGTGGTGAGTTCTTGCGGTGGTTGAAACACACCATCTGGTAAAATTTCAATGCCTTCCTTGGATCCTGAAATTCCTGCAAAGCGTTCAACATGATCATACCATGGCGCGATATCTTTATAGCGTACTGGCCAATCCACAGCCGTGCCGTCTTTTTTATTCGCACTAAAGTCTATTTCAGACAGTCGATACGTTTGACGCGCCCACATAATCGATTTGCCGCCTTTATGATATCCGCGGCGCCAATCAAAACTTTGCCCTTCAGGAACTTCATACGGGTTCTCATTATCATCAACCCAATATTGCTTGGTATTTTGATTAAAGGCATAAACCCCTGACTGAATCGGATATTTTTTCAAATCATCCGGCGTCGTACGATCAAGGTTTTTTGTATCCCAAGGATCAGTCCAATCTTTGTAATCTTCGGTTGGCTCGATATTACGGCCTCGTTCAATTACAGCGACCTTCAAACCGCGCTCAGTCAATTCTTTAGCGACCCAGCCTCCAGACATGCCAGAGCCAACTATTATTGCATCAAAATCAGCCATTATGTAGCCCACGCCTTTCCAATTTCAGAAAAGGGAACATCCCCCTTCCAATCTCCGGGTACGGGTTCATAGTGAAGCTCCTCTGTCGCGCCCAGTTCAGACATATAATAAGCTGTCGCGATTGTTTGTTTTACGTCCCTATAAAATTTATTCTCGATCCGTCCAGTAAAGACATCGTTGTCATATTTAGTCAAAACCTTATTGCGCTGTAAAACGGGTAGATTCATGAAGTCCCGTCCTGCTAATTTATTAAATGCACCTGATAACTCTCTTAATCCTTCACGCCAGTAGAGCTTGAAATTATTATCCGCCCAATCTGAAATGAGTTGCTGAAGACTCGCATCAACGCCTGCTTCACCCGCACTTGGAGTCTCAGTCTTCGGAATAATAATATTACCGAAAGCTGTAATGAAACCCAATTCCTTTGCGTTTAAAAACTTGCCTTCAGATGCATATTTAAGGTCATTTGCAGCAGATGTTTTAGGGCGGCTCTCCCCGCGTTGTTTGCACGCCGCCAGAGCGCCAACAGCAGAAATTGCAAGCAAACCTTTCATGCCATCGCGCCGCGAAAATATCAACTTATCAATCATTAGAAGCTCCTAAACTTACCGATCTCTTTTCATGGAATGTCAGAGCAAAGCCGATGGCCACCACAACCGCAAGAACAGCGGGGATCATCCAGACAATATTCCAATCAATACTTTCGTCATATGTATTGGCATTCACAATCGCATTTGCGAGTTCCCCGCCAATCAGAGACCCTATGCCCAATGTGACGAGTGTCAAAAAGGATTGCGCCCGTGCACGGGTCTCTGCGGGCAGGGATTTATCAATATATATCTGCCCTGCGACAAAGAATAAATCGTAACACAGGCCATGGAGAACAATACCACCTACGGCCATTGCCATAATGATATCGGCCCCCGCATAGCCAAAGGCAAAAAGAACATAGCGCAAAGCCCAGCATAACATTCCAATTAAAAGAACATATTTAAAACCAAACCGCAGCAAGAAGAGCGGCAGTAAGAGCATGAAAACAATCTCTGACATTTGTCCCAAAGATTGCAGGGCCACAGCATTAGATGTCCCTTTTTCCACAAGGAAGGCGTTAGTATAGCTGTAGTAGAATGTAAGCGGGATACAGATTAGCAAAGAGGCAAAAATAAAAACCCAGAATGCATTGGATTTAACATGTTTAAAGATATCCAATCCTAATAAACCCGATAAGCCCGGTAAGGACTTTCCGCGTAAAACCGGAGGCGTATCGGGCAATGTAAAAGAGAAAACACCTAAAATAATGGCCGCAAGGCCCGCCAATCGAATGGGCCAATTCGTTTGTTCAATTGTCAAGCCTGCATCCGAAGACAGGACCAATTTCGCGACAATGAAGCTCAAACTTAGCCCCGCAACGATCCACCCAACCGTACCGAGTACGCGAATAGTCGGAAACTCTTTGACTGTGTCTTTCATCGCGCCAAATGCGATCGCGTTAGACAGGGCCAAAGTCGGCATAAAGGTCAACATGTAACCTAATGTCGCAAAATAAAAGAGGGTCTTATTTCCTGTAATTGTAGAGATATAGAATAAAAGGGCAGCCCCAAGAAGATGCAACACCCCCATAACCTTTTGGGCTGAAAAATATCTATCCGCGATCATACCAATAAATAAAGGAGACAAAATCGCGGCCACGCCTTGGGTCGCATAGGTTCTCCCGATAATATCTCCAAAATCAAGCGCAGCCATATAAGCGCCTAAGGTTACCCACCAAGCGCCCCATATAAAATACATCAAGAACATCATTACAGATAATCTCATGCGTATATTGCGTGTCATACCGAATATTTCCTAGCTTAAGCCGAGCATTTTTTTATTGGTTTCTGTATCAGCTCTGCCGCCTGCAAAATCATCAAAGGCCTTATCCGTGACCCGAATAATATGATCGCTGACAAATTTAGCCCCTTCGCGCGCGCCGTCCTGATTGTGTTTTAAGGCGCATTCCCATTCGACAACGGCCCAGCCATCAAAATCATAGGCCGTTAGCTTCGAGAAAATACCTTTGAAATCGATTTGACCATCACCAAGCGAACGGAACCGGCCCGGACGATCAACCCAGCCTTGATAGCCGCCATAAACACCTGATTTTCCATTCGGCAAGAACTCAGCGTCTTTGACATGGAACATTTTAATACGGTCATGATAATGGTCGATAAAGGCCAGATAATCGAGCTGTTGGAGAATGAAATGGCTTGGGTCGTAAAGTATATTACACCGCGGATGCCCATCAACAGCGTCTAAGAACCTCTCGAAGGTAACACCATCATGGATGTCTTCTCCGGGATGAATTTCATAGCAAATATTGACGCCGCACTCTTCATAATAATCCAAGATAGGACGCCAGCGCCGCGCCAGTTCTTTAAAGCCTTCCTCAACCAATCCCGCAGGACGTTGCGGCCACGGATACATAAAGGGCCAGACCAGCGCGCCGGGAAAGCTAACACTATTGCTAAGACCCATATGTTGCGACGCTTTGGCGGCAAATTTAACTTGCTCAACGGCCCAGCGCTGACGCTCATCAGGTTTGCCGTGTAAATGCTCGGGCGCAAAGGCATCAAAAGCCGTATCATAAGCAGGGTGAACAGCGACAAGTTGGCCTTGAATATGTGTCGAAAGCTCTGTGACTTCCACGCCCCACTCTGCACATTTCCCTTTATACTCATCGCAATAACCTTGGCTTTCAGCAGCCAATTTCAAATCGATACACGCAGGGTTATCTGTTGGAATCTGTACGCCCTTATACCCAGCATCCGCCATCCAGCGGCAGGCATTTTCGAGTGTATCAAAAGGCGCATCGCCCATAAATTGCGCTAGAAAAATCGCAGGCCCTTTCATGGTCTTCATGTCCTAATCTCCGTCCACTGAGAGCCATTATTAGAGCTGCTAACAAGCGCCTCGATAAACGCCATGCCGCGCACCGCATTATCAATAGACGCGCTAAGTGAGGCCTCTCCCCGAACAGCGTTAGCAAATTCAAGATAGATATTGGCGAAAGCCTCAATGTAACCTTCGGGATGGCCTGCCGGAATACGGTAACGCTCTGAGATATTCTGCGGTAAATAAGATTGAGCCGATGTTAAAATTTGCACAGGCTTATCATGCCAGAAAAGGCTCATACGGTTAGGCGCTTCATGCGACCATTGAAGCCCGCCTTCAGTCCCATAAACACGAATGCTCAACCCGTTTTCACATCCCGTACAAATTTGAGAGGCAGATAATACGCCTTTGATGCCGCCCTCCATTTTGAACAAAGTCGAACCATCATCATCAAGTTGCCGCCCGTCACCAAAAATAGAGAGATCTGCCGCAACATCTGTCATGCGCGCGCCGGTGACATATTCTGCCAAATTATGCGCATGAGTTCCAATATCGGCCATGCAACCCGATTTACCCGATCGCGCGGGATCCATACGCCATGCCGCTTGTTTATTATCTACGTCTTTTGAGAGCCAACCTTGCAGATACTCAACAAAAACTTTTCGGATTGTGCCTAACTCTCCCGAGGCCACGAGTTGCTTGGCATGTGCGAGCAATGGATAGCCCAAATATGTATGAGTGAGCGCGAACAGACGCCCCGTTGATGTGACAAGCTCTCTTAACTTAACCGCCTCGTCCAAATTTTTCGTTGCAGGCTTATCGGATAAAACATGAAACCCATTTTCCAGAGCCGCAACAGCGACAGGGTAATGCATGTGATTGGGCGTGACGATAGACACAAATTCCATTCGGTCACTGTCATCTCGCACAGTTTCTTCGCGCATCATTGTTTCATAATCAGGATAAATTCGGCTTGCGTCCAGACCAAGATCACGGCCTGTCGCTAATGAATTTTCATGATCACGTGAGAATACGCCGCAGACAAGTTCCAGCTTACCATCAAGCCTCGCTGCCAAACGATGAACATCTCCGATGAAGGCGCCTTGACCTCCCCCGACCATTCCATATTTCACACGATTAAAACTCAGGACATCTCTCCTACTTTATTTTTATCTTGTTAACTTGACTGACATCGTTGTCAACGATAAAGTCAGAAT
>CAYYMI010000099.1:0-6000 GCA_964472905.1 uncultured Hellea sp.
AATTCTCATGAATTTACTAACTAAAAGATGGAACAGTTTTAAGGGGGCAAGACACCTAAGATCGTAGCAATTTCAGGATTAGTCTTTCCATAACTTATGAGTTCCAAAACTTCGGATTCTCGCGGCGTTAAATTGATTGTCTGCTGCAGGCCTTTCAGCAACTGACAGTATCTGACATGCATAATTTGGACTAAGGCTTGAATTTGATGGGGCATGACGGGATCAAAGTCTGCTTTGTCTCGGCTAAAGCATACGAAGGCATATCCTTTGCGGTTATAAGGGCCAAACAAAGGACAACATAGGCCGTCGCCGCTAGTTCCTAAAACCCTGTGTATACGCTCCTCATATTTCGCCTTTTTAACAATAGGCTCATTCAAGCAGTCTGAAAGCCAGATAAAACTCCCCTTAATAAAGGCCGCTTCTATGATGGGGTCACCATTTTTCTTAGCATTCTTTCTATAATCTTCAACTATCTCGTCCGGCAAATTATAGGGATGCAATATTCCTGCATTATTGAAGTCAATAGCGCCAATGGCTGGAAAATGTACATAGAAACTATAGGTGACGCCTACTTTTTCAGACGCGCCCACAAGAAGGTCAGTGATGGTGGTAGAGCTTTCAATAGCGGTTGCGATTTGCATGAATTCTTCTGCCGTGAATGACGTTTTATTATCATGTCCCATCATAACATGAGCTCTGTTGTTAAATGCGCCTAAGTCTCAGGGTTAGCCCTAAGAACTTAGGCTTATTTGTGAATAAATGAACGATAGGTGAATGATTATAGTATTGAAACTACGCAATTTTACCTACGTAGCTGTAACTATGTATATGATATCTAAATTACATCATATAAGCCGCGTGGGCTTAGGCTCATAGGGAAGGTCTTTGATTTTCGCCCCACATCGTTAATTAAGGATCTTCTTTTCAACCATATACAAGAGCCAGTAAGTTGCGCCATAGACGCGATAGCTTTAGGCTGGATTTTATGGTTAAGGCTCTCCTGTGACATCCTGGAAACATCCACCGCTCTTTCGGTATATTCAGCGCTTGCAAGGGGAGCGTCCTTGGGGACGCTTGCTGGATGCTGGGACAGGTGAGAAATCTATTTGCTGGATAGCTGATCTTCCCACAGAGCGCTGGACGGCGGTATCGGCTTCGCCTCGCCATGCCCAGCGGGTGCGAGAGGCCATCAAAGACAAACAACGCGCCGAGGATAAAATTGTGCTGGGTCATTGGGGCGATGCCAAATTGCTCGAAGGTGAGGTTTATGACACGGTAATCGCCGATTATTTGCTGGGCGCGATCGAAGGTTTTTCTCCTTATTTTCAGCCCTTTTTGTTTCGGCGTTTACGGCCACTGACGCGGGGCGTGCTTTATGTCAAAGGGCTAGAGCCTTATGTGCCAATCCCCCTCCCCGACAGCGAGGCAGGGCGCTTGCTCTGGGACATTGGCCGCCACCGGGATGCCTGTGTTATGTTGGGCGGGGATATGCCCTACCGCGAATATCCAGCACCGTGGGTGAGCGCGCATCTGCAAGGCGCGGGATTTACGGTGCGCAGTCTCAAACATTTCCCGGCGGTCTATAAAGCGCGCTTCGTCAATGCCCAGATGGATATAGCGTCGGCGGGTCTTAGCAAGCTGAGCGATACCAAACTCGCGGCCGCGCTAACAACCCGCGGCGAAGAGCTACGCGCCAAAGCGCTGGAGCATATCAAGACCGAAGGCTCGATACGCTATGGCCGTAATTACGTTATCGCCGCAAAACCCGTTTAGAATATAAAGAGCCTATTTAAGGTTAAATGTCAGAGGGCCTGTAAGCCGGGTTTTGTACGGCCAAAGCCGCGACGATCATTCCTCTAGGATGTGTGTTGCCACACACCTCAAGCAACCGACCCGGATAACGACGCAAGGGCGCGCCATATGTTATCCCTATTTGGTTTTGCTCCGGATGGGGTTTACCTTGCCCGCGATGTTACCATAACGGCGGTGCGCTCTTACCGCACCCTTTCAGCTTTTCCTTATGTATTTTTTGCAAAATACAATGGGTAGTTTCCTCTCTGTGGCACTGTCCCTCAGCTCGCGCTGGCCGGGCGTTACCCGGCATCCCGCCTTTGTGGAGCCCGGACTTTCCTCGAACCGTGGATTTGTTAAAATCCACTACCCGCGATCGTCCAGCCCTCTGACCCCTCGCTTTAAGCTGAGAACAGACCCAAAAGTCAAGCCTCACAGTTTCGTGTAAAATCCTTCACAGCAATATCCCTAGGCTGTGACTTGGCTTGATTGGAGGCCGCGCGTCAAAGATGGCAGTTAGGACTCACAGAAAGAGACGAAAGGAACCACCATGTTAGCTCTATTAAAACAACGTCCATGTATGGCCAGTGATATGACAATCATGCATCTTGAGCGCAAACTCAAACGTTATGAATGCCGTACAAAAAGATCCAATGCCAAGCCAAGTGATTATACCACGCGTGATCGCATTGCTACTCAGCTAGCCGAGGCGCGCACTTATTTGTGCCACGGTTAAAGATTAAGGCTTAAGGTCAGCGGCATCCAACAAAGCTGGCCTTGCATGTGTCGTCATTTGCCATATTGTCTGCTCTCTGGTGGCAATGGCGGCACACGTAATGAATCCTATTCAGTTTAAAAAACATAGCAGACTTTTATTATTCACTTTAGCCCTCGCCGCTTGTACGTCGTCTGACACTCCTGTGGTGTCAGATATTACCATCTATACGGCGAAAAATATCGTCACCGTCAATGACGCTATCCCCGCCGCCCAAGCCGTTGCCATTGATAAAGCCGGCATGATTGTCGGCTTAGGCGATTTGTCAGCTCTCAAACAAGAGCATAAAAACGCAGCCATTGATCAGCAATTTGAGACAAAAACAATTACGCCCGGCTTGATTGATCCGCATATTCATATGACGCTGGGCTCTATGATGTACGGGCTCGATTTCATTCCGCCATGGGATATGGAAACGCCCAAAGGGACGGTCACAGGTCTTCCCGATAAAACCTCGCTTTTGGTCAAGATTGCAGAGTTTGAGAAAGACGCGCCAGACGGACCTCTATTTTTGTACGGATATCACAACCTCGTGCAGGGCGATTTAACCCGTCAGGACCTTGATAAAATTTCGGCCACGCGCCCGCTCTTTATCTGGCATTATTCAGGTCATGATTTTTACCTTAATAGTGCTGCCATTAAGCTCGCCAAACTTACCCCCGCTCTGGCCGATAAATTTCACGGCATTGGGCTGGGTGAAAACGGAGAGCTTAACGGGCGTATTTATGAAGATGCGAGCCTCGCACTCTTTGGTACGATTGGCCCTATTCTGCTGGCCCCCGCCCATATTAAAAAAGGCTTTGAAGGCTATGAGAAAATCTTTGCGCGCTCCGGCGTGACCACTGTGGCGGAAATGGGTTACGGTATTTTTGGTCGCGCCATTGAGGATAATTACATCAAGGCCTATTACACGGATGAGGACAATTATAATCTCTACCTTGTGCCAGAGCACCGCGCCTTTACCGCCGAGTTCGGCGAGGATGCTGTGACTAAAATGCAAGAGATGAGCGCAGATGAAACCCGTCATCCGCCCGTATTAAACCAAGTCAAGCTTTTTACCGATGCGGCCTTTTATTCCCAAACCATGAAAATGGACGCCCCCGGATATATTGGCGGACAGTCCAAAGGCACGGACGGATTATGGGTGACGCCGCCTGACGCTTTGGCCGGCGTTATGAAGCCTTATTGGGATGCGGGCATAGATATTCACATCCACTCCAATGGCGACGCGGCGCAAGATTCGACCTTAGGCGCTTTTGCACAAATGAGCGCGGGCGAGACGGGGCAACGCCTCATCATAGAACATGGCGGGCTATTTCGGCCTGACCAAATCCAGAAAGCCGCTGATCTAGGCATCGGCATTTCTGCCGCCTCGCATTACGTCAAATATATGGGCGAAGATTACAAAGAAGCTATTGGCGAGAAGACCGATTTCATCACGCCTCTGGCCTCCGCCCTCAAAGCCGGTATTCACGCCACAGTGCACTCAGACGCCCCCCTCGCTCCGCCGCAACCGCTTAAGGCCGCCAGCGTCCACATGACCCGAGAAACGCGTCAAGGCGGCGTCAGTAACCCGCGAGAAAAACTCACCCGCCCGCAAGCCCTCAAAGCCATCACCCTCGACGCGGCGTGGTCCTTAGGGTTGGATAATGAGATTGGGTCTATCGAAGTCGGCAAACGCGCGGACTTTGCGATCCTTGAGGCGAACCCCCTAGACACCGCGCCAGAAGACTGGCCCAATATCAAGGTTTGGGGCGTTATGCTAAGCGGTGATATTCGGCCTGTAAATTAACTCTATTATCTACTTCATCGGCAAAAGCGGAGATGAAAGGTCGGCTGAATTGACCTCCCCTAAGGGCGGGTATAGATAATAGGGATGGCTAGATACTTTCAGATATTTTCTTTCGCAGCACTTGCAGCTTTATTACTCTCACCCTCTGCGGCGGCCGATGGGCTGAATCGGTCCGAGAAATCTCTGGCCGCAGGCTATAAGTCCATGTTCACCTGCTCGGCTATGTTTAACGGCGGTAAAACTGCAGAACAGATTCAGGAAGATGAGCTATCTAACATCTATTCCGACTACAAACCTGCCATGGCGGCCATAGCTGAGGCGGTGGTCAATCGGACCGAAAAATATGTGTCTGTCAAATTTGCCGATGATATGCCGCCGCGTATTTCCGCCTGGCGCCCCCACCTAGGCTGCAGCGCGCTTCCACCTGGTGCCACATCCAAGGACATAAAAAATCTGCCTCGCGTCAAGTTCAAGACCCTGCGCGTGAACGCCGATGACATTATGTGGCCCATGGGTGACAAGCTTCCCAATTCATCTCCAATCGATAGTTCAGCTGCAGAGGCGATCAATACAGCAGTGGACGCAGCGTTTGCTGGCGATTTTGGCGGCAATAGCAGCGCTGTTTTAATCGTGAAAAACGGACAGATTATCGCCGAACGATACAAACCCGGCTTTGATAAACATACATCCCAACGCACCTGGTCTGTCGCCAAAAGCGTTGGCGCCAGCGTTATGGGCGCTGCGGTAGAAAAAGGCTATATCGATATAAAAGACCCCGCCGGTCTTGAAGCCTGGTCAGCCGCAGGTGACCCGCGCGCGGCTATTACCACTGAAAATTTGCTGCATATGGCGAGTGGGCTTAACAGTGAACCGGCCGGCAACCGCACGGATCAGGTTTATTTCGGCGGCGGTAAGATGGCGCAGCACGCGACCAAAGCCCCGCTAGAAGCCCCGCCCGGTTCCCGTTGGCGCTATGCCAATAATGACACCATGCTGGCGTTGCGTGCATTGCGCGAAGAGATGGATAATGACCGGCGCTATCACAGCTTTCCGTTCAAGGCGCTGTTGCACAAAATCGGTATGTATCACACCGTGCCGGAAATGGACTGGGGCGGCGATTTTATTTTTTCCTCACAAGTCTGGACCACGTCGCGAGACCTAGCCCGCCTTGGCCTGCTCTATCTTAATGACGGTGTCTGGGAGGGCGAACGCCTCTTGCCAGAGGGGTGGTCTGGTTACGTCTCCGCGCCGCTGGGTGCGCAGCCACCAAATCGTCTGGGCAAAAAGGCCGAAGAGCCCGGCCGGGGTTATGGAGCGCAGTTTTGGCGTTATGAAAATTACAACAATGTCCCGGAAGGTACCTATGCCGCTCTGGGCAATCGCGGACAGTTTTTAATCATCGTGCCAGACCTTGACCTTCTCGTCATCCGGCGCGGCTATGACTGGCGCGGTAATTATTTTGACGGACCCAAATTTACTGGAGCCGTTACCAGCATATTTGAATAAGATTACACATATCATGTTCCAGTGTGGGAATGTCCACTTTGATGAGGGCAAAAGCGGACGTTAGCCGAGTGACTTAAAACGCCTGCGGGTTCAACTGGTCGTCGCAACACATTGGCCAAACCGCTCGGCCGGTGTT
>CAYYMI010000100.1:0-5142 GCA_964472905.1 uncultured Hellea sp.
CCCTGACAGGGAGAGCAAAATGACAGACGCTGTAACTTTAACCCATTTCATATCCGTCCTTTACGCGGGGACTAACCCGATCAAGTTCAAAGGATACTTCTCAGCTCATCAAATTCAGCTTGCTGAAATTGATTAAGCGCTCCTCGGATAGGTTTTATGAAACGTGCATGACCAAACAGCAAGACCAAAAGACATTTCATGATAAGAAAAAACCGGCGAATAATCGCCGGTTTTGTGAGAAACTAATTTGACTTAAGCTTTAAGCCGCATTCTCAAACTGGTTCATGGTGTTATGTTCGCCGCCCGCTTTGAGAGCGCGTTCACCACCAGTCATCTCTTTGAAATCATCACCAAGGTTTGACCCGACTTCGTGTTGATGTTTAACCGCAGAAACATTTGTACGAATTTCTTCGCGCTGAATATTTTTAACATAGGCGAGCATTTTTAAGTCCCCGAAATAACCTTCCGAAAGATCATTCATGACCTTAGCCGTTCCGTGGAATGTCGGCAGCGTAATGAGATTATGGAACACACCTGCTTCACGCGCGATATCTGTTTGGAAAGCCTGCAACCGCGCATCAGCTTCAATGCCCAATTTATCTTCATCATAGGCGGCCGACATAAGCTGCGTATTATCAGGATAATCGCCCGCAGAGATTACGCCGCTCTCAATCCAATCTTCGCGGACTTGTTTGCGCAGGTTCAAGGTCCAGTTAAAGGACGGACTGTTATTATAGGTGAGTTTGGCGTGGGGGGCTTTCTCGCGCACACGGGCCACCATAGAAGCAATCTGCGCGACATTCGGTGTTGCTGTTTCAATCCAGAGCAAATCTGCGCCGCCATCATTTAAGCTTGAGATACAATCCTCGACAACGCGCTCTTCACCCGTCCCTGCTTTGAATTTATAAAGGCCATTAGGCAGGCGCACAGGTTTAACGAGCTTGCCATCTTGATAGAGCGCAACATCACCTTCTGAAAGAGGGTTCGTCTCAGTCACAACTTCTGTTTCAAGCCACTTCGTATATTCATAAGCGGCATCGCCAATTTCTTTGGAAACTGGGATTTTCTGCGTCAAGCCAGCACCGAGGCTGTCAGTCCGCGCAACGATAACGCCGTCATCCACGCCAAGTTCTTCAAAGGCCATACGGCAGGCGCGAAGTTTTTCAACAAAGTCCTCGCGAGGCACAGTCACTTTTCCGTCTTGGTGACCACACTGCTTGGCATCAGAGACTTGGTTTTCAATTTGAAGACAGCAAGCCCCCGCTTTGATCATTTCTTTGGCCAATAGATATGTGGCATGAACATTCCCAAAGCCTGCATCAATATCGGCGATGATTGGACGAACATAGGTTTCATGCGCGTCAATTTTGGCAATGATGGCGTCTTTGTCTTTTTGGCTCGTTGCCGCTTTTAATTCTGCGAACAGATCATTCAGCTCGACTTCATCGGCCTGACGAAGGGACGTATAAATTTCTTGAATGAGATCAACCACGGATGTTTTCTCATGCATTGACTGATCCGGAAGATGTCCAAAGCGGTTACGTAGCCCGGCAACCATCCAGCCAGAGAGATAAACATAAGAGCCATCTAACGTGCCCTTTTGACGTTTAATCGCGCGCATCATTTGCATCGCGTGAAATCCAGACCAGCAGCCAAGTGACTGCGTAAATTTGCTGGTATCATTATCATAACGCGCCATGTCTTTGCGCATGACCGTCGCCATAGATTTAGCGATATCGAGATGTGTTTCGAACGTGTTTTGTGTTTTAAGCTGCGCCAGATCTTCGAGGTTAATCCCTGCGGGCGCGCCGTGAGAATACCGTTTTTGTAAAGCTGAAAGTGTGTTTGAATAGGTCATTTAAGCCTCCAATAATGCGTAAGCAGGAATAGTTAGGAATTCAGGTAGGATTTGAGCTGTTGCTGTTTGGGTAAAGATATCAGCCGCTTCGGAAAAACGTCCTTGGGTATACCCTTCATCGCCAAGGTCTGATTTAAGCTTGGTGATTTCTTCGTTGAAAATGCGCTCATAAAGACGCCTGGTCAGGGTCTCTTTAAACCCGCCTTCCATCTCGACATTGGCGCCATGGGCTAACCATTGCCAAATTTGACTACGAGAAATCTCGGCTGTGGCCGCGTCTTCCATAAGATTATGGATAGGCACAGCGCCGCGTCCGCAAAGCCAAGCGGCGATATAGCGAATACCGACCTCGATATTCGTCCGCACGCCTGTCTCTGTCACGCTGCCGCTATGCGGGGACAACATGGCTTCATCGGTTATACGCGGAAACTGGCGTTTCTTGTGGATTTGATGCTTAGACGGCATTTCTGCGTCAAAAACTTCGGTAGCTACAGCGACCAAATCTGGATGGGCCACCCATGTGCCATCATGCCCAAGCTTGGCTTCACGCTCTTTATCTGAGCGGACTTTGCCAAAGGCAGCGGTATTGGCGACCTCGTCATTTTTGACCGGAATTTGAGCCGCCATACCACCCATCGCATGGGCGCGGCGCTTATGACAGGTCTCAACTAAGCGAGACGCATAGGCCGAGAGGAAGTCGCGGTCCATGCCAACTTGAGCTCGGTCGGGTAGCAGGAACTGCTTATGATTACGCAGTGTCTTGATATAGCTGAAAATATAATCCCAGCGCCCGCAATTCAGGCCCGTAATATGACGCCGCAGAACATAGAGTATTTCATCCATCTGAAAGGCCGCGGGTAGCGTCTCAATCAACACTGTGGCTTTAATCGTGCCGTTCGGAACATCCCGAACAGCTTGCACAAAGTTGAACACATCATTCCACAAGCGCGCTTCTTGATAGCTCTCAATTTTCGGAAGATAATAAAATGGCCCCTTGCCACTCTCCGACAGAAGCTTGCCATTATGGAAAAAGTGCAAACCAAAATCGACGAGGCTTGCCGACATAGGTTTACCATCAACCGTAATACCAGCTTCTTCGAGATGCCAGCCGCGAGGGCGGACAAGCATCGTCGCTGTCTCATCACCCAGCTCATATGATTTTTTCTCAGTCTTCAAGGAGAGCGTATCACGCGCATAATCACGCATGTTGATTTGCCCTTCAATCATATTGGCAAAGGTCGGGCTAGACGCATCTTCGAAATCAGCCATAAACATCTTTGCGCCAGAGTTCAGCGCGTTGATCATCATCTTACGGTCCACCGGACCCGTTATTTCAACGCGGCGGTCTTGAAGCGCGGGCGGGCACGGGTCGACTTCCCACATGCTATTGCGAATATGTTCAGTCTCAGGAGGTTGTGTTGGAAACTCACCATCATCAAAACGCTCTTGCTGCAAACGACGGTTTTCAAGCAGGATGCGCCGCTGGGGGCCGAAGCGCCGCTCAAGGTCAGCTAAGAAAAGCAAAGCATCGGGCGTTAAGACGTCATCATAGCCTTTGGCCGTTTTGCCAGCGACTTTCGCTAACACCCTATGACGAGGGATAGGCTGATCTGTATTCGTGGCCGCAATATTCATAGCAAACTCCAAAATTGAAACTTGCCATACTATATTTACAAATTATATTATTTATCTATAAGTAATTGTAAATTATAGGTATTTTTGTATATTATGTAATATTTTATACATTTTTTTTGTAAATATTGTAAAATTATGAGTCAAAAAACAGATAAACTTCTCATCGGCCCGCGCCTAAGACGATTTCGCCAAACACTTGGCTTAACACAGGCTCGTATGGCCGAAGACCTAAGTATTTCAACGTCTTATCTGAATTTGATGGAACGCAATCAACGGGCTTTATCGGCGAAAGTTTTACTTAAAATGGCGGAGGTCTATGATTTTGACATCAGCAATTTTACAGGTGCAGGGGATGCACATCTCGTCGCGGAAATTTATGAAACACTGCGCGACCCTCTTTTCAAAGGCGGCTCAATTTCAAAAAATGAAGCTGAAGACCTTGTTAATATAAGCCCCAATGCCGCCAAAGCCCTCTTAAAGCTCTATGGAAAGCACAGAGATCTCGCGCGTCGCAATACGGATATGGCGGGTGATCGGGACAAAGTGGAACTTCTCGAACAATCAGCAGAGGCCGTCGAAACCGTTCGTAGGTTCATCCATAAACAAAAGAATTTCTTCCCGCGTCTCGATGAAGCAGCCGAGGCCTTATCTCATGATCTAGGCCTAACGAAACGAGAACCCCATACCGCTCTAACCGAGCGGCTCAAGGACAAACACGATCTTAGTGTCCGCATCGTTCCCATTGATATCATGCCGCAAATGCTGCGCTATTATGATCGACATTCCAAGCGCATCAATCTGTCGGAATTATTGCGCCAATCCGGACGGCGGTTTCAACTCGCTTTTCAAATCGGTATGCTCGAGCACCGAGAGCTGATTGATGATATCGTCAAAACAGCTGCCTTACCGGGGCGCGAAGCCGAAGGCTTGATGCGCACCTCTTTGGCCAATTACTTCGCAGCCGCCACGCTCATGCCCTATAGCCGTTTTCTGAAAGAAGCCGAACGTATTAAATATGATGTTGATCTGCTTGGACATCGTTTCGGAACAAGTTTTGAGCAAACCGCTCACCGCCTGACAACCCTCCAAAAACCAGACGCCCGTGGTATTCCCTTTTTCTTTGTCCGAATTGACGTTGCGGGTAATGTGTCCAAACGCTTTAGTGCGGGCCGCTTTCATTTCTCACAATTTGGCGGGGCTTGTCCGCTTTGGAATATTCATGAATGTTTCCAAACGCCCGGCACGACTATAAGCCAAATGATCCAAATGCCAGATGAAACCACCTATTTCTCAATCGCGCGCATGGTGAGCCGCTCTGATGGGACGTTTAATGCGCCGCCGCAGAAACTCGCCATTGGACTAGGCTGCGATATTGCCTATGCGCCGCGTCTGATATATGCCCAGCAATATAATCTGGAAAACCCGCGACCCACCCCTATCGGCGTGAATTGTTACCTCTGCGAACGCCCGCATTGCCGACAACGCGCCCACGCCCCACTCAATAAAACACTAAACTTCGATGAACGCGCCAGAGGCATGTCACTCTATAGTTTCAAAGAAGAATAAAGCTGGAAGACTCAACGTCCGCTTTGAAGTGCGGTTTCAACTGGTCGTCGCAACACTTTAGTATTTTACTAAACTGGAGTGAG
>CAYYMI010000101.1:0-4887 GCA_964472905.1 uncultured Hellea sp.
CGTGGCGGATGACGTGATATTCGCCGCTAATCCCGTTACCGCCGTGAATATCGCGGGAAGTACGGGCAATATCGAGGGCTTTGCCGCAATTATTGCGTTTCATCAGTGAGATCGATTCAGGCGCCCATGCGCCCTCGTCCAAAGCCCGTCCGAGGGCCAGAGCGCCTTGCAATCCTAGGCTAATCTCCGTTTGCATGTCGGCGAGTTTTTTCTGCACTAATTGCGTCGCCGCAATGGGCTTGCCAAAGACAATGCGCTCCAGGGCATAGTCACGCGCCGCGTACCAGCAAAATTCTGCCGCGCCCATCGCCCCCCACGCAATGCCGTAACGCGCCTTGTTCAAACAGCTAAACGGCCCGCGCAGTCCTGTGACGTCGGGCAAGATATTCCCTTCGGGGATGAGGCAATCATCAAAGGCCAATTCCCCCGTAATCGAGGCGCGTAAAGACAGTTTGCCTTTGATCTCTGGCGCGGAAAACCCTTTCGTGCCTTTTTCAACAATAAAGCCGCGTATGGCCCCATCGAGTTTGGCCCAGACCACAGCGATATCCGCAACGGGGGAATTGGTAATCCACATTTTCGACCCGTTGAGAACATAGCCATCCGCCACTTTATGTGCCGTTGTGCGCATCGCGCCCGGATCAGAACCGCCATCGGTTTCCGTTAATCCGAAACAGCCAATATGCTCTCCGCTCGCCAGTTTAGGGAGGTATTTTTGCTTCTGTTCTTCGGAGCCAAAAGCTTCAATTGGATACATGACGAGTGAGCTTTGTACGCTCATCATCGAGCGGTAGCCACTATCAATGCGCTCGACCTCGCGCGCCACAAGGCCGTAAACCACATGGCTCGCGCCAATGCCGCCATAGGCCTCATCCACCATAGAGCCTAATAATCCCAGCTCCCCCATCTCGGTAAATATTTCACGGTCAAAGCGCTCTTCATTATAGGCGCTCATCACCCGCGGCATGAGCTTATCTTGGCAATAGGCCCGCGCCGTATCGCGGATCATACGCTCATCTTCGGAGAGCTGGCCTTCAAGAAATAGCGGATCGTCCCATTTATGGGTCATTGTTGGAGCAGAAGCCATCTGGGCATCCTTTTAGAAGTGAGGGTTAAAACTTAAACTCAGATATGCGCTTTGACTAGGTTCGTTTGTGTAAAGCTGGGCTGATTTTCTTTTTTCCAAAACCTGACGTCCGAGCCCGGTGGCGCCTGCAAAGCATGTAAAGCATCGGGGAGAACCAAGACCCCATTTTGACCGATCTGCGCTGGCGTCAATACGGCTCGAAAATCGCCGACCTTGCCCGACGCGATTAAAGTCGCCTCCCCTTGAGCCCCGCTCGGAGAAGCTGAAATTTTAGCGCTCTGAGCCTTCATAATGGTGCGAATTGTATCGCGATGGGATGACATGATGGGGCCGCCATCAAATAAATCTATAGTCCCCGAAAAGATAAAGCCTTCGGACTGTAAAAGACGCATAGCGCTCATCCCGGATGGATGGGGCTGTCCCAATGAGGCTTTGACATCCAGCGGGAAGCTTTCCGTTGATATCTCTCCTATGGGCACAATATCGCCGAGGGCATCTGGGTTACGGTCATAATATTCGGCGTCGGCCTGTAGGAATGTTTTCTCTAATTTCTCTTGAAACAGATAATCGTAAAGCGGGCTACCATGGGCGCCGCAAAGCCCCCGAAGCTCCGCAATAATGCTCTCGCCAAACCGCCACGGTTCAGAGGCGATCAGTAAATAACGCACCTTTGCTAAATATCGGCCAAGTCCGTCTTTGCGGTAATCTGGATGTAAAAAGAGCGAGCCCACTTCGGTCGCGCCTTGGAACCGCGATGATGCCTTCAGCGTCTGATCTCGGCCATCGCCTATAATGTCGAAATTTATGAACGGGCTATCATTGCCAATTTGTGTTTTTACAGCGGCGCAACCGATGAGCCGATTTGACCGTATTTCAAACATGCCGAGTAAATATTTATGAGGGGTCTCAATATCCTTCACGCCCGCAAAACTGGCTTCAGATGTCTCGATATAATCTTCAAGAAAGGCCAGACGCGGCTGCAAGCTCGACAGCCCGCCAGAAGATTGCTGCACAAGCGTGAGCAATTGCGGGGCCTCTTCGCGCCGAATAGGGCGAAAGAGATATGTATCCTTTATATCATACATATTGATTCCTTGATGGGCGTCATTGTTAGAAATGAATCATAATTTTCACTTAAAATGCAGTGTTATATTGCTCAATTTGATGTATAAATTTGACCAAATTGAGAGGTAAATATGACAATACGGGTCACTTATAAGGATCAACAGCTCCTAAGCGTGCTGCGCGGTAAAGCCCGCGCCAGCACAACAGAGCTCGCGCAAATCTTAGGTGTTTCGAGATCAACCATACAAAAACGTCTTGAAAGACTGGAAAGCGGCGGCGTTATCTCTGGCTATACCGTCCAGCTCTCCTCTGATTATCTCGATCAGGAAATCAAAGCCCATGTCATGGTCACGGTTAACCCGCATCAAACCAATGCCATCATAACATCCGTAGAAACGCTGGACGCCGTGAGAGCTATCTATTCTGTCTCTGGTCCGCATGATTTAATTATTGAGGTGGCCGCCATGAGCGTCAATGAGCTGGATAGTGTCATTGACTCAATAATCGCCATTGAGGGGGTTGAGCGCACGGTGTCGTCCGTTATTTTATCAACGCGACTCAAACGCTAATCACCTCATCCCGTAAGCATATGAATTTTTCCACAGATAGCCGTTCATTTTTTTCTCGCCTTGGGTTAGAGCACTGACATGAGACTCGATACCGATACACTTGGCCCCAATAAAACACCGCCCTTAGGCTTGGCCCTTGGTGGCGGCGTTGCGCGCGGCTGGGCACATATTGGCGCTATTCGCGCCCTTATCGAAGCGGGCATTAAACCTGACATCATCGCAGGCACCTCTATCGGCGCCCTTGTCGGTGGCTGTTATCTCGCGGGCAAACTTGATGTGCTGGAGAAATGGGCAAGATCGCTGAACCGCCGCCGTATGATGAGCTATATGGATGTCAGCTGGGGCGGCTCAGGCTTTATGCGCGGAGAAAGATTAGCCCGCGTTCTCAGGCACTATATGGGCGATATGGTGATAGAAGACCTAGACCGTAAATTCGCCGCCGTAACATGTGATCTGCGTACAGGATACGAAGTCTGGCTACAACGCGGGCAAATCGTGCCCGCCGTCAGGGCGTCCTACGCCCTGCCCGGAGCTTTCGAGCCCATAAAAATTGATGGGCGTTATATGATTGACGGCGCGCTTGTGAACCCCGTCCCTGTCTCCGCCTGCCGCGCTATGGGCGCGCATATGGTTATAGCTGTCAGTCTGAACGGCGATGCCTTTGGACCCATCGGTAGCTCCCACGAGCTTGACCTAGATGATGATGACGCCGCAGACCCGTTCGAGCTCGCCGCGCAATCCCTGAACAAATTACGCCCTGACCGTCTCTTGCTCAAAAGCATGATCGGTGACGGCAAATCCGGCAAAGGCCCCAAGGTGGGCTCTGTCATGATGGGCACCCTGAACATTGTTATGGACAGAATTTCTCGCTCACGCCTCGCAGGCGACCCCCCTGATGTCTTCGTTGCGCCTCGGATTGGTCATATCGGCATGTTAGAATTTACCAAAGCGGATGAGCTTATCGAGCGCGGTTACCGCGCCATGCAGCACGAAATCCCCCTCATAAAATCCGTCATGGATGTCCTCAGCCAAATGCCCAGCGCAACAAGTGCTGAGGAAAGTTGAAGACACAATTTCTAACGTCCGCTTTGAGGGCAAAAGCGGACCTCAGCTGTCTGCCGTGAAGGCAAAAGCAAAGTTGGATATAGATTAGAAATAGATAAACCAAAACTATTATAAAGCTTGTTCTCCTGCTAGTCACGATGTATGCGCCGCCAATGTTTGACATGGAATTATTCCTCTCAGCCTTTGCTGTGCTGTTTGTTATTATCGACCCGCCTGGTTGCGCGCCGATTTTCGCAACCCTGACCAAGGGTACCTCGCGTAAACACCAAACGTCTATGGCCTTTAAGTCAGTACTGATCGCTGCAATTATTCTCTTTGGGTTTGCCTATGGCGGGGAATGGATATTTGCCAAATTAGGCATCAGTCTTGACGCCCTTCGTATTGCTGGGGGGATTATGCTATTTATCATTGGGCTGAATATGGTCTTTGAAAAACGGACCGAGAAACGAGAAGGCCGTGTTGAGGATGCGCTGGAAGAGGCATCTAGCCCTGAAGATATATCAGTTTTTCCAATGGGTATTCCTATGATTGCTGGACCGGGTACAATGGCCTCGCTTTTGATTATGATGGGTAAAGCGGCAGGTCGTCCGCAAGAATTAGCGATCTTAGCCGCCCTCGCCGCAGTATTACTCGTTACCTTGTTGTCATTTTTGATCTCTGGTTTTTTAATTAAACTCATGGGCAAAAGCGCTACAGATGTATTAACCAGAGTATTAGGCGTATTACTGGCAACATTGGCAGCACAATTTGTGCTCGACGGTATCAAAGGCGCACTTTTCTAACTTTGTACTGCACCAAAACCGATGCTAAAATTCACTTTTTAGGGGGCAGAAGGTCTTAGCCTGACGTCCGCTTTGAGGGCAAAAGCAGACATTAGTCGAGAGGCTTAAAACGCCCAAAATAGCGGACTTATGTAGCAAACGCAGGAAGGTAATCTGTTATGATTGCCCATGCCACATCGCCTCTCTTTACGTCCTACTGGTAAACACAGAAAACAACGCTCTGGCGATTACTCTGTGACTATTAACGGGCTTATGACCCGTCGTTCTTTGTTACTTACTGACAAACCAGATACACTCGCATCCGATATTGCCGCTATTG
>CAYYMI010000102.1:0-4865 GCA_964472905.1 uncultured Hellea sp.
CAAGGTCTCTTAACGAGCGTCCTAGAAAGACCCTCGATTACGAAACACCGGCTGAGAGGTTCAGCCAATGTGTTGCGGCGACCAGTTGAAACCGCAGGCGTTTTAAGCCGCTAAGCTATGTCTGCTTTTGCTGACAAAAGCAGACATTAGATTATTGAAATATTGTTGGTAAATTTGACCTGAAGTCTACTTCCGCGGGATGGCGACTTGGACGCAGCTCTCGCCATTATAGCCTCTGATCGTGCCTTCGGGGCAGATTTTTTCGGGTAGCCAAGGATAGACTTCAACAGGCTCAGGCCATGCAGGCTCGGGCTGCCATTCCGATATATAGGGGGCCGGCGGGTCGGGTGTATAGGTCACCGGGGCGGGGTCAAATATTTCGATGTTCAGAGGCGCGGGGGCTGGTGCGGGTAAGGGCGCAGCTATTGGCGCTGGTGCGGACGGCTGTGTGATCACATGATAGGTGGGAATAACATAATAGCCGCCCTGATATCCATTTTGGTATCCGTTTTGATATTCCGTTTGATACCCAGTTTGGTAATTGATCTGCTGGTTTGCGGCATAGGTGGATTGAGACCCATCATAATAATATCCAGCAGACCCACAATTTTGGGCCAATGCAGGCGGTATGCAAGCCACCGAATTCGAGGCATGATGGTTAAAGCGCGGCCCGCAGGCGGTGAGCGCCAGCCCCGCAAGGCTTAGAAGAACAACAGACATTTTGGGCGTACATGTTAGGCGGAGTTTCATGTTGTGTCTCGTTAAATCGCCGTCCAAGACATCCCAGGACGAATCATTTTAACCCAGTGTTAACCACAAATCTTAAGAGCCTATTAACCATGGTTAACGGCTTGTTTTTCATCATAATTTTATAAGGCTTGATTGCATAAAACTTGAAACATGACATAGGCATCGACATCGCCAATACCCGGATGATGGAACACACCCGGTAGAGTTCCGACGATTTTAAACCCCATTTTCTGCCACAGATAAACCGCCGCCGCATTGGTTGAGACAACGAGATTATATTGCATGCCGCGATAGCCCGCCTGTTTGGCATAGGTCAGAGAGTGCTGGCAGAGCTTTTGCGCGATGCCTTTGCCGCGCTGCGCGGCGTGGGTGACATAGCCGCAATTGCAAATATGATCGCCTGGGCCCTGATTATTAGGCTTTATATAATACAGGCCTATAAGGGCGCCGTTTTTATCTTCGGCGACAAAGAGTGTTTTGTCCTTGGCAAACCAATAGGCCAGTCCGTCCTCGCGCGTGATATTTTGGGGGAGGGGATAGGTTTCGCCGGCTCTTAAAACGGGCTTTACCACAGACCAAATCTCATCTTGGTCTTTGGGCTCTGCAAGGCGGATGTTCATATATTTAAAGCCTCATATATTAAATCGTGTGGGATGATTTAAACTGGACGCATTTCCACGAGGTTGTCATAAGCGCGATATGAGCCAAACACAACCAAAGCCACCCAAGCTAACAGACGAGACAGATTTCGAGACCTTTCTGAAAGTCGATATTCGTACGGGCACCATTATCGAAGCCGTAGAGTTTCCCGAAGCGCGCAAACCCGCCTATAAATTAAAGATCGATTTTGGCGCAGAAATTGGCGTGAAGAAATCTTCGGCTCAAATCACGGTGCTTTATAATCCCGCAGACCTTGTGGGAAAACAGGTCGCGGCGGTGGTTAATTTCCCGAAGCGGCAAATCGGCCCCTTTATGTCAGAAGTTCTCACGCTGGGCTTTCACAATGCCGACGGCCATGTGGCGCTTTTTAGCCCTGATAGCGATGTGCCCAACGGGGCCAGATTGCTGTGAGTTCCCAACCTAACGAGACGTGCCAGATATATCTGATAACGCCGCCGCAAATTGACGATCTGAAAGCTTTTTGTTCGGCGTTAGACAAAGCGTTGTCGGCCGCGCCATCTGAGGCTCCTGTGGCGTGCTTGCAAATACGCCTTAAAGACATGAATGGCGGCCCTCTGGAGAATTCAGCCATTATTCAGGCAGCACGCGCTATAGTGCCTATCTGTCATGAGCATGAAACCTTGGTTCTCATGAATGACAATCCGGATTTAGCCAAGGAGGTTGGCGCAGATGGCGTTCATATCGGACAAAATGACATGGACTATTTTTCATCCCGAGAACTGCTGGGCGGGGATGCAATCATTGGCATTACCTGCCATAATTCAAAAGAATTGGCCTTTAAGGCGGCTTCGTCCGGTGCAGATTATGTCGCTTTCGGGGCTTTTTTTGAGACACAGACCAAAGCGGCTAAATATCGCGCTGAATTGGAGATTTTAGAATGGTGGCAAGAAGCGGTCGAAATACCGTCCGTGGCAATCGGCGGCATCACGGTGGACAACGCGCAGCAGGTGATATCGGCAGGCGCGGATTTTATCGCGGTATCCTCGGGGGTCTGGTCGCATCCGGACGGTCCAGCATCCGCTATTTTACAGTTCTCACAGCTCTGTCAGGAACACTCGCCGCCGCGCCCATCTTAGCACCTTTTCAATCTATGACGGCGCTCGCTGCGCCCAATGCGCTTTCTACCAATGGCATTACCTTTGAAGACGCGCTGGCCCGCTTTGAGGCCGGGGATAAAACAACCGCCCTCGCTTATGCCACATCTGCTGCCAATAAAGGCAGCGCGGACGCGGCTGTCATGGCGGGATATATTTTGCGCAAAGGCGAGGCGGGCTTTGTTGATTTAAACAATGCGCGGCGCTGGTACGCGATGGCCGCGATGAAGAACCATCCTGACGCGCTTGTCGCTTTGGGCGAAATGGCGCTTAAACACGAAGCCGGCCTGACGGAGGCTGACGCTGTGTCTTATCTGACCCGCGCGGCGGATATGGGGCGCACAGATGCGATGCGGGCTTTGTCTGATCTTCACCGCATGGGACATGGGACAACGGCCAATACGGCGATGTCGGAACAATATTTGATGAAGGCCTCTCAAAGCTTTGACAAAGACGCGACGAAAAGATTGGGCGATACTCATTTTGAAAAAGATCCTAAACAAGCGCTGAAATATTATGAACAAGCCGCTGAGGCAGGCCATGTCGAAGCCGCCTATATTGCGGGCGTTATGTATGCTGAAAATTTTGATATCCGGCCCAATTCGGCACGGTCTGCCACTTTATTAAAGCAAGCTGCTGAAGGCGGCCACGCGGCGGCGCAGGCTGATTACGGGCTTTTGGTTTATCAAGGCGCGGGCGCGGCGCGCTCTGAAGCTGAGGCCGCGAAGTGGTTTGAAAAATCGGCGCTTGGCGGGGACGGCGAAGGTCAGTTCCTTTATGCCTTTACTTTGGCCAAAGGCGAAGGCGTGGCTCAGAATTTTGAGGAGGCTTATTATTGGCTCTTAAAATCGGGTCAAAGTAGTGTGGATGATTATATAAAAGACAAGGCCGAGCTCAAGAAGCGGCTGGAGGCAAATGTTGATCCTGCCATCTTAGCGCGGGCAAGAGCGCGGCTTAACTAACCAAAACTGACTAACCAAAACTGACTAATCAAAACTGAAATGGGCTATTCATAAATTAGCCTTTCAATCTGTTTGGCAATACATCATACCCTTTGCAAATTGCACAGAGGCATTGATGTATATTGCTATCCTAATCATTATTGCGGCCATTATATGTTTCCTTTTCTATACGCATAGAATTTTAGGCGGCGAAAATTTAAGTCAATATGACCGTCATTTGCCCATCGATTTCGATGTGCCTGAAAATACGGAGGGGTTAGAGCGCCTTAACGCTTATCTGGATGAAAATTTCGGCATGCATGGTCAGGCGGCGAATGCAAGCTCGGGATGGTCTAATAAACGCGAACGTTTTGACTCTGCGGGACTGGCCCGTGATTATGATTGCGAGTTCAGATCTGATAAATTTACACATGACGGAGTAGAGATTGATGGCGATTGGACGCTTCTTGAGGGCGCTGATCCGAATAAACGTATTCTTTACCTCCATGGCGGGGCGTTCACAGTCGGGAGCGCGATAAGCCACAGGCCGATAACTTATAATCTGGCCAAGCAGACGG
This sequence comes from uncultured Hellea sp., assembly GCA_964472905.1. Classification (GTDB taxonomy): domain Bacteria; phylum Pseudomonadota; class Alphaproteobacteria; order Caulobacterales; family Maricaulaceae; genus Hellea. Next base: position 4,045 of record CAYYMI010000102.1, read on the forward strand.
GCTGTGTTGTTTTCGCGCTCAATTACCGGCTGATGCCTGAAAATCATCGCCAAGCCAGTATTGATGATAGCCGCGCGGCATATGATTGGATTTTGAACAATGGGCCTGACGGGGCTGCTAACTGTCAGGCCATTGGCGTTGCCGGAGATTCGGCTGGCGGCAATCTCGCCCTCATGGTCAGTCATTGGGCAAGAGACACTCCGCAGCGAAAGCCCGACGCTGTGGTCGCGATATCGCCTGTGACAGATGCCACATTGTCCAGCCCGTCGATGAAAAAAAACTTGGATAAAGATTTAATTTTAACACCGCTCTTAAAACCCGTCTTGAAAGCGCCGCGGACACTTCTTTTATGGGGACTTAAAAAAGCTTATGGGTTTAATCCGTCTGATCCGCTGATTTCTCCTATATATGATGACTTGTCAGGCCTTGCGCCGACATTAGTCCAAGCGAGCGGGACTGAAATGCTCTTTGATGACGGGGCCAGATATGCGGCCAAAGCCTCATCACAAGGCTCTCCTATTATGTTCCAAAGCTGGACAAACTTGCCTCATGTCTGGCAAATATTTGATGATTATGTTGGGGAGGCCCACCAGGCATTGGACGAAATTGGCGCGTTTTTGAAAGATAATGGTGTTTCAAAATAGGCCCTTAATGTTCATGAACCGAAAATGAAGCATGATCTCAGAGTGAGTTCAGAGGCAAAGATATAACCCTGTTTTATCGGTCGGGCATTCTCCCTATCGCACGCCAAGACAGGAGATTATCATGGCAACATTAAATGCTAAAACTCTCGCTGCAGTCACGCTGGCTGCGGTTACACT
>CAYYMI010000103.1:0-4771 GCA_964472905.1 uncultured Hellea sp.
ATCAAGACCGTAAATACGGGCGATACCATCACCAACAGATAAGACCTGTCCGACATCTGAGACTTTAGCTTCAGTGCCAAAGCCTTTAATTTGCTTTTTTAGAATATTGGAAATTTCCGCAGCACGAATATCCATAATACTTACCTCTTATGCGTCTTTGAGCGCGATTTTTAGATCTTCAAGTTTAGTCTTGAGAGAACTGTCATAGAGTTGAGACCCGACACGGACGACAAAACCGCCCAAAAGATCTGGATCAACATTGGTTTCCACTAGGACGGGACGCCCGAGTGATTTCTTCAAATTTGATTTTAATGACGTCAGCTGAGCTGGCGTTAATTTCTGCGCGCTCGTGACCTTAGCCACTTGCGAGCCTTTGCGCTGAGCGAGCATATCTTGGAAAGCAGATAAAATAGCTGGAATCTCGCCCGCGCGGCGATTCTCTGTCACGGTTCCAATAAACTGCGTTGTGAGCTTGCTGACTTTGGCTTTCTTCGCCACAGCCAATAGAGCCTTGACTTTATCCTCAATTGCAAAAATAGGGCTACTTGCCAAGCGCTGTAAATCCGTACTTTTGGCAAAAGCTGATCTTAAGATTTTGACATCTTTCTCTACTCTTTTCAAAGACTTAGACTCTTCTGCCAATTCAAGTAGGGCTAAGGCGTATCGAGACGGCGCTTCCCCTGTAATGACATCTGTTTCTGACACTATATTCGGTCCGTAATTATGCAGCTTGAAATGATTTCTTGCCGCTAAAACATATAGAACGCGTAAAGGGATTTATCCCATTTCGCTAATCTCGCGCGCGCTCTAACATGGGCATAATAAAATGCCAAGTCCGCTTGGAGTGCGACCTTTTAGCAGGCGGTTAAAGTGTCGTTAAAACTCAAACGCTGTGCCTCGCACGCTACATAAAACTCTGAGGGTCAATATCTATTTGAAGCTTGTATTTATTCGGAATTTTTATCCGCTCACGCCAAGCTTTCATATATTTGGACAGATTAACACCCGCTTCACTTTGAACAAGGATACGGCGGCGATACAAACCTCTTAAACGCCCGATTGGGGGTTCAGATGGCCCTACAATTTCAATACCTTCAGCCTTTGGGGCTAAACTCACGACAGTCTTTGCAAAGCTTTCCGTTTTACCTTTATCTGGACCAGACATAATAATAGCGGCCAATTTTCCATAGGGAGGCAATAACAGAGCCTCCCTGAGAGCCAGCTCTGCCGATATAAACCGCTCTCTGTCCCCCGCCGCGAGAGCAATAAGAGCTTCATGATCGGGTTGATGGGTTTGAATAAGAGCATGTCCGGGCTTATCCGCCCGCCCAGCGCGCCCAGCCACTTGCACTAAAGTCTGATAGGTGCGCTCTCCAGCGCGGGGGTCCCCGCCAGCCAAGCTTAAATCCCCATCGACCACACCTACAAATGTGAGCCTTGGGAAGTTATGTCCTTTAACAACCATTTGAGTTCCCACGAGGATATCAATTTCGCCCTGCTCCATACGCGCCATTCTGGCCTGAATTTCCGCCGGGTTGCCTGCGGTGTCCGAACTGAAAATCTCTATTCTGGCCTTTGGAAAATGTCGCGCGGCTTCTTCGGCGACTCGCTCAACCCCTGGCCCAACAGGAACCAGTGTATCTTCGGCTTTACATTCGGGACAGGCTTTGGGCATGCGCATGGAAAACCCAGTCTTATGACACATAGCGCGGCCGCTCGCGCGGTGCTCGACAAGCCAGCTATCGGTATCGGGACTTTTAAGCTTCTCGCCGCAATTCTGGCAAATGATAAGCGGCGCATAACCTCGTCGGTTAAGATAGAACATGGCTTGCTCGCCTCGCATCAGGACAGCATTTGCGGCCTCAATGAGAGGCGCCGACATGTAATCGCCCTTTTCAGGCGGGTAATCTTTTAAATCTACTAAGTTAATGTCTGGAAGTGTCACGGCGCCCGGACGTTCAGGCAATATAATATGGGCATAGCGCCCTGTCCGCGCATTGACGAGACTTTCCAAGGACGGCGTTGCAGACGCGAGAACAATAGAATGTCCCGATATTTTACCGCGAACGACGGCCATATCCCGCGCATTATAAATGACCCCCTCCTCTTGTTTATAAGAGGTGTCATGTTCTTCATCTACAACAACGAGCTTGAGATTGGGAAATGGCAAATAAAGGGCAGACCTTGCCCCGACGACAAGTTTAGCTCGCCCTTGCGCAACTTCTCGCCAAACACGCCGGCGCGCTGCATCGCCTAATTGAGAATGCCACGGCGCTGGCTCTGCCCCAAACCGAGCTTTAAACCTCGCCATACCCGCTTGTGTGAGCGCGATTTCCGGCACTAATATCAGGGCTTGTCCGCCGTTTTGTAAAGCCTGCGCAACAGCTTCAAAATAGACTTCGGTTTTTCCAGAGCCTGTGACGCCGTCTAATAGGCTGACATTAAAATCGCCTCTTGAAACTTGGTGCACTAGCTCTTGCGCAGCCTGCTCTTGGGCTGGTGTCAGAGTTTTCCCGCCATATTCCGGATCAGGAATATCAAAAGGTCCGTCAACAGCAAGGAGCTCGGCAACCATCCCGCCTGCTTTCTCAAACCCCCTGACGACACCCGCGCTAACATTGGCGCGTTCGGCGATCTCACTGGCGCGAGCTGGAAACGGCCCGCCCATCTCTAAAATCGCATGGCGCGCCGCTGACATTTTTGCAGGTAAGTTACCGCTTGGGGAAAACTGCGTGACCATAGGACTTGGGTCTAACGCTTTATAGCTTCGCATCACCATGCGCAGCATCAATCCCGGCGAGACGCAATTATATCGCGCTGTCCAGTCTATAAATTTTAGCATGTCCGCCGATACTGGCCGCGTGAGTTTTATCTGAGCAATATCTTTCAGAGCGCGCTGTCCGTCATCCTCGACTATGTTCCAAACAACACCAAGCTTCATTTGCTTGCCGATAGGCGCAAATACGAAATCTCCCAATTTAGCGGTAAGCTCAGCTGGCAAGCGATAATCAAATGCCCCCGGGACATTTACAGGAAATAAAACCTGAGCATTTTTCATTTTAAATTTTTCTGACCCATGATTCGTGATAGCAGACCTTTGAACAGAATCGTTCCCAAATTGGAGGTCATCATGAAATTTTTTGTTGATAGCGCAGATCTGGACCAGATTGCAGAGCTAAACGACATCGGACTCGTCGATGGCGTGACGACAAATCCCTCAATTATCGCCAAATCAGGACGCGACTTCAAAGAAGTCATCGCAGAAATCTGCAAAATAACCGACGGCCATGTCAGCGCAGAAGTTGTCGCGACAGAGGCCGATAAGATGATCGAGGAAGGCCGTCACCTGCGTAAAATCGCGAGTAATGTGTGCGTCAAACTCCCCCTGACGATGGATGGCCTCAAGGCCTGTAATACCTTGTCCAAAGAAGACATCCCGACAAATGTCACTCTATGTTTTTCGCCTAACCAAGCGCTTCTCGCGGCCAAATGCGGCGCGACCTATATCTCTCCCTTTATCGGACGCCTTGATGATATCACCCTAGACGGGATGGAGCTGATTGAAGACATCAGAACGATCTATGATAATTATGGCTATGAAACTGAAATTCTCGCTGCCTCTATTCGCAATGTTAATCATGTCAAAGAATGCGCCCTTGTCGGCGCGGATGTGATGACGGCCCCGCCCAATGTGATTAAAAATCTCGCCAATCATGTCCTCACAGATAAAGGATTAGCGGCCTTTTTGAAGGACTGGAAAAAGACAGGCCAGACTATTCTTTAAGACTTACTCTAATTCCTAATGCGTAATTTAGGTATTTCTGTAGCGTCATCCAGTTCGATGACAGGCGCAGGTACGTCGCAATCGAGAACCCAAACATCATAGACGCCATGATCTAAAGCCGATACGGCAGGTTTACTGGCGAGCATCCATCCTGAAAAAACACGTTCAATCTCACTTGACTTGCCTTTACCATCGAGTTTTTTATCGTCAATTTGTAGAAACGCATAAGTTTCCGGAATGTCTTCTGGCGGACGTTTTTCACAATGACGCACATTCACCGTTAGCGATCCATAATTTAGCTTATCACCAACCCTCACCGTGTAATCTTTGGTCGTTGCCGTGACTTTATCCAAAGTCCGCAGAACAACCGCCGTGCCTTTTAGGTTTTCAGCCTGCGCGGGCAGCGCCGTAAACGCCATAGCGCTCATCACACATGAGGATATGGCAAAGCGCCCCTTAGGCATCAGGCGACCAAGCTTCATAATCCGCCGCTGTTTTCGCCCGTTTCCCGCCGCGATCAAGACTGCCCTGAGGCTTATAGGCATGAACGGTGCCGGTCAGGTTCGGCAGATGCTCTTTTTCCCACGCATGGGGCTTATGATTATCCTCTGTTGGCGGCTCTGCGCTGGTATAGGTCAGCCAGCCTTGCCACTCTGGCGGCACGCGCGAGGCATCGGCATAGCCCGTATAGGTCACCCAGCGCCGCGCACGGCCATCATAGCCCTCACCGCGCTCCTGATAATAGGTGTTGCCATAAGCGTCTTCACCGACTTTTTCGCCTTTACGCGAAATCTGTAGATTGGTCCCGAAAGTCGAGCCGTTCCACCACGTAAAAATGCGTTTGATAAATGACATTGTTGGCCTCAGCAAAGTTCAGCCGCGTTATGGCGCGACTCTGCTCATTCGTAAAGCGCGGATATGACTAAAATATGACAATGCTCCGCGCAGGGCAAGAAAAGCGATGGCTCGTGTAATTGCGTTAGCAAA
>CAYYMI010000104.1:0-4609 GCA_964472905.1 uncultured Hellea sp.
TTCTCATGAATTTACTAACTAAAAGATGGAACAGTTTTAAGGGGGCAAGACAATTTGACGTCGTGCCGAGGATATCATCAACTGTTGCATTTCCGAAGATAACATTATCCCAAACCGTGGCGGGAAATGTGATATCAGAAAATGCAAACACTTCTATATTTGTCAGTGTGTCCGTGCCGTCATCGCCGTCGGACATATGTGTATCCGTAATGGTGTAAACACCCCCCGTTTCGGAAACCGTATATCCGGCAATCGAACCACTAAAGACGGCCGTGTCATCACCATCTCCGCCGTCAAGTGTGTCATCACCGCCGCGGCCATTTAAGGTGTCATTACCGATATTCCCGTCAAAACTATTGTCGCTATCATTCCCAGAGAGGATATCATTGCCATTCCCTGCGCTGATATTTTCGAAGTTGAAAATAGCGGAGATATTTTGCCCATTACTTATACGCGTAAAGGATTCATCTTCAAAATCGACCTCATAAGCTTGCCCATATGTTTCAAAGACGAATGTATCCGTCCCCCCGTCCCCGCCATCGAGAACAGAGATAAACCGATGCATGATCGGCATTCGTGTTTCTGTGTCTTTATCGGGATGGGGCAACATTGGACATAAACCCAGTAAGCCCAAAGATCGCTCGGGATATAAATGAGCAAAAGCCATGGCAAACATCCCGCCTAATGTTTGCCCCATAAGCACCGCCTTCGGGATATCAAGATAATCCAGAACCTTTGCAAAATCATCTGCGGTTTGCGTGGGATGGAAACATCCCTTTGGATAAGGCGCGCTCTGGCCATAAAAGGGGCGTGATGGCACAATGATTTTCAGCCCCCGTATGGCGGCATATTCCGCGAGTTTCCGCGGCCATATATTGCCGAGAAGTTCATTATGAAAATACAGAACCGGCTGACCTGTTGTAGCGCCAAAAACGGCATATTCAATTTGTCGTCCATCGGGCAGGCTTAACTGGCGCATATGTTCAAGGTGCGGGTAAGCAATAGGAACTTTACCTGTTCCGCTACGCTCAACATCCAGTAAGTGTTCAGGCTTTGGCATTTGCAGCGTTGTCAAACCAATCGCCATACGGATTAATTCGGCTTGGTTTTTTGTCTCAGTCTTTTTGTAAAGAGATCGAATTTGTGATCGGACAGTGGAGATACGGCGCCCTCTTTCTATCGCGGCGTCCTCAACGCTCGCCCCTTCCACCAACAGACGCACAATATCTGCCTCAGCCTCGGTCAATCCGAAAGCTTGCGTTATCACCGGTGTCAGATAATCCGGCCAAACAACATTGGTTGTTTTAAATAAGACGAAATCTCGCCCGCTCGGGCTTTGCCAATTTGAAAGAGAAAGGGTCTGCGGTGTATCGTTATGGGCAAAGCGAATATGTATGAGGCCTAATGTTTGATTATTGTCTTGCGAAAACCTAGAGGTCAATTCTTGATTGATAATGCCCAACGCCTCGGCCGCGACCCCACTCTCAGATAATGTTACATTGGGCTTTAGGCCAAGATACGTTTCGCGCCGCGCCATTGACGGCCTTGATCACTCTATCCTGACCAACCGCAAACATCGGCTGAACGTCTTGGTCTAATTTTTGGTTGAGTGACACCGCTTTTGCATCAGATGATGTTTCTACCATGTCTAGGATAGAACTGGCTTGGTTGAGATGCTCTTCTAATTGTGAAAAGTCAGATGCAACTTCGGGAAACTCCTTTCCTTCGAGCTCCGATAGATAGCCTCCCCAAATCTGGGTAAGTTCCCGAAACCTCTCAGGCTCCATAGCAACTTTGTATATGCCATCCAGCAAGTCATTATGTAAAGTGTCAGTCATCGCGCCCTCAGACTTTTCCAATTATATATAGGTAAGTTTGATGAATATCAATTCGATACCACGTTTTTTTCCAAGAAGGCATAGCTCCTGAGAGTGCGCCGGAGACGCCCACAGACCAAGGGTCTTCTGCCGAACTACGGATTTGTATTCCGCCGCCAAAGCCAGTTTCCGCCGCGCCAAACCCATCATCATAGAGGGCAAAACCACCGGCAAGGCTCCAGGTTTCATTTGTGCCTAAATACAGATCTGGCACAGAGGCTAGGGCCGCCGTACCGTCGCGCAAGCTACTTATGACTCCGTCTAAATTTACGCGCCGCCGAACCGCTCGGCCCATCCCTCTATAGCGCTATCTTCAATCTTGGTGAACAAGACGTCGGGCGCGGAGATAGCCAGCCCTATCGGGAGTGCATCAACGAGTTTGGCGATATCATCAGCGCCGCCGAAATTCCATGTTCTGTTACCCTCGGGGATATTCATGGCCGTTAATATTTTCTCTGCCGCATCTGGGATAATGGGCTGAGCGATAATCCCGAATAGCGCCACAAGGTTAAGCCCGTAGCGCACGCCAATCGCGGCTTGGTCAACATCCGTTTTATAATGTGTCCACGGCGCAGCTTGGGTGAGGTATTCATTGCCCGCCGCCCAAATTGCGCGGGTTTCGGACATGGCTTTGCGGAACTCACGTGCTTCATAATAGGCGAGGAGCTGCGGGATACGGGTTTGGAGCTCTGAGATTATCCAGTCTTCCGCCTCTGCTGCCTGCCCGCCATCGGGCACTTTGCCGTCAAATTTCCCGCCTGCATATTTCGTGATGCGGTTAACGAAATTACCTAGCACATTGGCCAAATCAGAATTGACGCTGACTTGAAACTCTTCCCAGGTGAAGGCGGCGTCATCACCCTCTGGCGCATTGGCAATTAAATGCCAGCGCCAATAATCGGACGGGGCAATATCGAGCGCTTGATCCATAAAGACGCCGCGTTTTTCAGAGGTTGAGAATTTACCGCCATACCACGTTACCCAGTTAAAGGCTTTGATTTGATCGACCAGTTTCCACGGTTCACCTGAGCCTAATATGGTTGTCGGGAAAGAAAGTGCATGAAAGGCGACATTGTCTTTGCCCATAAATTGAACATATTGAACATCGTCATTCTTATCGGTGCGCCACCATGACTCCCAATCGCTACCCGTCTCGGCGGCCCAATCTTGCGTCGCGGCAATATATTCTATGGGGGCATCAAACCAGACGTAAAAGACTTTACCATCAAAGCCTTTGCGCACGGAGCCATCTTTATCGGTAACGGGAATACCCCATTTGAGGTCCCGCGTAATGGCGCGATCCCGCAGGCCTTCATCAAGCCATTTCAGCGCGATTGAAGTGGCGAGGGGCGGCCAGCCCGTTGCCCCGTTCACCCACTCTCTGAGTTTCTCCGCCATAGCTGACTGTTTGAGATAGAGATGGTTGGTATCCCTTACCTCAACATCGGTACTGCCGGACACCGCCGAATAAGGATCTATCAAATCAACAGGGTCGAGGAGCTTACCACAATTATCGCACTGGTCTCCGCGCGCTTTCTCATAGCCGCAATTGGGGCACGTACCTTCAACATAACGATCCGGCAGAAAGCGGCCATCGGCGTTAGAGTACACTTGCTGCGAGACACGTTCTTCGATGAGGCCATTGTCTTCAAGCACATGGGCGAAATGTTGCGTTAGTTTATAATTGCTCGGCGCAGAAGACCGCCCGAAATAATCAAAGGAGAGTTTAAACTGTGCCCCCGCCGCTTTCTGTTGCTCATGCATTTGGGCGCAATAGGCTGCGACATCCATATCCGCCGCTTGGGCGGCCAGTTCGGCGGGTGTGCCGTGCTCATCCGTGGCACATATATAGAGCACCTCATGGCCCATAAGGCGCATGGCCCGCGCATAAACATCGGCCGGTAGCATAGAGCCCGCCAGATTACCCAGATGTTTGACGCCATTGATGTAAGGCAAAGCAGAGGTTATCAAAATTTTCGACATGAGCGCGTTCTAGCGCGCCAGAGCGTATGCGCAAGCGCAGATTTTCAGAACATAAGAGGCTCCGAGCCAGCTATGATTGTCTCTCGTGTCAAATTATGCTATGATAAACTCTAGAGCCGCAAAGGCCGATTGATAAGGGAGGGCATAATGCCAAGAATTTTCAACACATCATGGGGAGCCGTTTTATTAGCTACCCTCGCCTTTTATATGGTCGGCTTTGTCTGGTATGGCTTCCTGTTTCAGGACTTATGGCTCGCGGCATCGGGTATGACAGAAGAACAAACTATGGCGATAGCCGAAAATAAGGGGGCAATGATGTTCGTCTGGGGTCTTATATTGACACTGGCTCAGGCTCTGGGACTTTTATGGGTTTTAAATCTTGCCGGCGCTAAACGCCTGGCGGCCAGTTTAAAAACCGCCTTTTGGCTCTTCGTCATGATCGCTGCCCCTCTACTTGCTTATAACTGTTTATATGGCACATATCCTCTTGAAGGCATATTAATGGATTATGGGCATATATTGTTAGGGTGGCTGGCAATGGGCGCAATTTACGCTGCCTTTCGCGGCAAAGATAAAATAGACGCCAGCTAAAGCCGTGAAGGCACAAAACAAATTCTATTATTTTGCACAAAACAGGCAAATTCTGGCTTGCCAGAGCCGTTAACCCCCGCTAAACCCCGCCACGCTAAACAGCATTACCAGTGCCCCTATAGCTCAGCTGGTAGAGCACCTGATTTGTAATCAGGGGG
>CAYYMI010000105.1:0-4555 GCA_964472905.1 uncultured Hellea sp.
ACAATGCTCCGCGCAGGGCAAGAAAAGCGATGGCTCGTGTAATTGCGTTAGCAAAGGCGATAGCCCCAATGTCGCGTTTTCTCCGCGAAAAGCGAGGCTAGTTATGTATGTTATGGGATCAGTAGGTCCAGATCATCCCTTAATGGCCAAGCTTGGCAAACATAAGACGGGTAAAGTTTGTTTATATGTCAATAAACTCGCCGATATTGACTTGTCAGTTTTAGAAGAGATTATCCGCCTCTCCTATCAGTCGACACTTAAGCAATATAGCTGACGTTACACCTCAGATAATGACGTAACATCTCGCTTATAATCGTTTGTCGGGCGCGAAGACGCCTTGGCGAGAGAAGCCGCGCGGGGCCATACGGCCAGCACTAGCACGTTTGCCTTGGTGAATAGTCCAGTCGGCAACAGAATTTGTGCGGCCGGCGCTATCAACAAAGCTCAAGCCCTCCTCTGCGCTAAAGGTGGTTATATCGGCAAGACCTCCATCTTTATATTTCTGGAGGCGCACGCCTTTGCCGCGGCCCATTTGCGGGAGGTCTTCGATATCAAAGACCAAAATTTTGCGGTTCTCGCCAATGGCAGCGATTTTATCGCCTTTAATCTCAACACATCGCACCGCTTCCGCGTCGCCTTTGACATTGAGCGTTTTACGGCCGCCTTTGGTCGAGGCCACAACTTCGGATTCTTTGACTCTAAATCCATAGCCATCGGTACTGGCGAGTAATAATTCACGTTCGGGGTTATGGACGAATAGGCCGATGGGCGTATGGTCATTTTCCAAATCCACCATTAAGCGGATCGGCTCGCCATTGCCTCTCCCGCCCGGCAGTTTATCTCCGCCAAGTGTGTAAAACTTTCCATTAGAAGCAAAGAGGATGAACTTATCCGTCGTCTCGCCCGGTACAACAAAGGCGGCCTTATCGCCGTCCTTGAATTTTAAGGCTTTCACATCATCGACCTTGCCGCGCATCGCTCTTATCCAGCCCTTTTCAGAGAGCACCACAGTGATGGGCTCCTTGGTGATAAAGGCTGTGGCCAGATCGACATGGATATCGGGTTGATCTGCAAAGTCTGTGCGCCGCGCGCCGAGCTCTGTTTTCAGGCTATACGTCTCACGGATAGCTTTGATTTCATCAGCAACAACAGCCCATTGTTTTTTCTCTGATTTAAGCAGGCCTTCGATTTCTTTTTTCTCACCTGCGAGTTCATCATATTCGGTTTGAATTTCAATTTCGCGGAGCTTTGAGAGGGCGCGTAGGCGCATATTCAAAATCGCTTCGGCTTGGCGGTCAGAGAGTTTAAACGCCTTAATTAGCTCTTCTTTGGGTTTATCCTCGAAACGGACAATGCGGATAACCTCATCAATATTCAGATAAGCAATACGCAGCCCTTCGAGGATTTCCATGCGGTCATCAATTTTACCAAGGCGGAAACGCGAGCGGCGCTGCAAAACTTCGCGGCGATGATCGAGGAAGGACTGAATGACTTCACGCAGGTTCATGACGCGTGGCGTACGCGTCGCATCTAGCACATTCATGTTCAGCGACGTGCGGCTTTCAAGATCTGTGATCTTGAACAGGCTTTCCATCATCATATCAGGGTCGATATTTTTGCTTTTGGGTTCCAGAACGATGCGGATATCTTCGGCGGATTCGTCGCGCACATCTGCAAGAGCTGGCGCTTTTTTGTTCTCAATGACCTCGGCCAGCTTTTCAATCAGGCGAGATTTTTGAACCTGATAAGGGATTTCCGTGACGACGATTTGATAGACCCCTCGCCCCATATCTTCTTTATGCCAGCGCGCACGGACCTTAAAACTCCCCTTGCCTGTCTTATAAGCTTCGAGCATGGACTCATAAGGCTCAACGATAATCCCGCCAGTCGGTAAGTCCGGGCCTTTGACATAATCCATCAAGGTCGGGATGCGCGCATTAGGTGTCTTGATCAGGTGAAGCGCGGCGGAACAAATCTCGGCAGCGTTATGAGGCGGGATAGAGGTCGCCATACCCACGGCAATGCCTGTTGACCCATTGGCCAACAAATTTGGGAACGCGGCAGGGAGAACCTGCGGTTCTTCATCTTCCTCGTTATAGGTCGCAATGAAATCAACTGAGTCTTCTTCAAGACCTTCGAGCAGAGCGACGCCCGCCGCTGTCATTTTGGCTTCGGTATAGCGCATGGCCGCCGCGCTATCGCCGTCAATATTGCCGAAATTGCCTTGCCCGTCGACAAGTGGATAACGCGCCGAGAAACTCTGGCTTAATTTGACTAGGGCGTCATAGATCGAGGCATCGCCATGGGGGTGATATTGCCCCATAACGTCCCCAACAATACGCGCGCATTTTTTATGCGCGTTTTCAGGATTAAGCTTGAGCTGACGCATCGCATATAAAATTCGGCGGTGAACAGGCTTAAGTCCGTCCCGCACATCCGGCAGCGCCCTTTGCGTAATTGTCGAGAGCGCATAGGCCAAATAGCGAGACGATAAGGCATCATCTATATGTTCTTCAAAAACGGCATTTCCGGGCAAGCCTTTTTCCGTTGTTGTATCGTCTGTCATAAATTTCTCATGTGATTCGCAGTTAATATAGCAGGGCCACCCGTCACCTCTACTGATTGTTCGAGAGTTACGCCTAAAAATGGACACGATTGAGAGGTAAATCTACCGCCTTGACCTTTGAAATTGCATAGTTATGTTGCGGCAAATTTGAAGCGTCGGGAGGGCCCGCGCAATTGTCTGAAAGACACCATTTGAAATCCGAAATCAAAACCGAAGAAGTCGCGGCCGATGAAGCCGTTAAGGTCACTTTTAAAGAGTTAGGCCTTGAGGCTAAGATTCTCAAAGCTCTGGATGATATGGGGTATGAAAAACCAACCCCCATTCAAGCCCGCGCGATACCCGCCGCCCTTCAACAGCGCGATGTTTTAGGCATTGCCCAGACTGGCACAGGGAAAACAGGCGCCTTTACGCTACCGACTATGCACAAGCTCACGAAGGGACGTGCGCGTGCGCGTATGCCCAGATGTTTGATTGTTTGCCCCACACGTGAGCTTGCAGCGCAGGTCGCTGAAAACGTCGAGCTTTATGGAAAATATCTTAAGCTCGAAATGGCGCTCTTGATTGGCGGCGTATCCTTTGCCGAGCAAGATCGCAAACTAATGAAGGGTGTTGATATTCTTATCGCAACGCCGGGCCGCCTCCTCGATCAGTTCGAGCGTGGCAAAATCCTTATGACGGGCGTGCAAACACTTGTCGTTGATGAAGCTGACCGTATGCTCGATATGGGCTTTATCCCTGATATTGAACGCATCTTCAAACTGACGCCTTTTACGCGGCAAGTCATGTTCTTCTCGGCCACAATGCCCAACGAGATCAAACGCCTTGTTGATCAGTTCTTGCATCAGCCTGTTTCAATACAGGTCGCACGTAAAAACATGACGGCCGAAACCGTGACGCAGCGCATCGTTAGGATGCCGTCCTCTGATCCGAAACAAAAACGAACAGCGCTCAGATGGCTCATTGATAATGAAGAGGTTGAGAACGGTATTGTTTTCTGTAACCGCAAGCGCGACGTCGATATCGTGGCTAAGTCCCTTAATGTTCATGGCCACTCTGCTGCGCCTATCCATGGTGACCTCGCTCAATCTTTACGTACGCAAACTTTGGACGATTTTAAAAACGGGAAGATAAAATTACTTGTCGCCAGTGATGTTGCCGCCCGAGGTTTGGACGTTCCCTCCGTTAGTCATGTGTTTAATTATGATGTTCCCAACCATTCCGAAGATTATGTTCACCGTATAGGCCGGACGGGACGCGCGGGCCGTGAAGGCGACGCTATTATGTTGGTCGCAAGGCTCGATCATAAAAATTACGACGCGATTTTAAATCTCATCACAGTCGATGAAATTGATGAGATTGACATTCCAGGCATTGAAGACTTCCCTAAAGATGGCGGCAAGCCGCGCTCTAGTCGGGATGATAAACGCGGCCGTGGGCGCAGTAGAGATCGCAATCGAGGCGGTGATAGGAACCGTAACCGAACTAGAAATTCTGACGATGAAAGACCGAGGTCTAAAACTCCAGTATCTGAAGAGGTTGTAGACACGCCTAAGCCTAAAAAGGCCCAATCACGCCGCGCTGCGCCGAAACGCAAATCAAGCGCTGATGAAACATCAGAGACTAAAAAGACATCTAAGAAAAAAGCGCCAGAAAAAAAGACATCTGGGAAAAAGTCACCCGAGAAAAAAGCTGACAACAAAAAACCTCAAGACAAAAAATCATCTAAGAGTAAAAACGAGCCTAAAGATAAAAACAAAAAGCAGTCCGAAAAAGGCAAGAAACGCCGGAATAGAAACGAGCTAGATAAGAACACAGAAGAAGGCTTTGGAAGCTCTATGCCTGCTTTCTTTAAATCCAGTTTGAAGTAGTTTAGATTGCAAAATATCCAGTCTCTCAATGGTGCTAGGCGCGGACGTTATCTGAGAGTCTTAAAGCGCCTGCGGTTTCAACTGGTCGTCGCAACACTTTAGTTATTTACTAAACTGGAGT
>CAYYMI010000106.1:0-4532 GCA_964472905.1 uncultured Hellea sp.
TTATCAACCTCATATCGCTTGCTTTTGATTATGTGGATGCTTTGAAATGGTTCAAGGGTGATCGGGCGATTGCATCACGGTAATTGACCTTATGTATTTGGTCAGACATGACTGGAAGCTGTTCGAGACAATTTGTGTTTCAAGCTTAACATTGAAGTTTAGATAAACAATTTCCTTACTAAAATGCCCTGCTCTACATTATGTAGTGGTCCCAGTGTTGGCTTAAGCTAAGAAAGGTCTTGCTCGCAATTTTCTATCTGTGATTAAGCTTAGGGCCTAGAAGCTTTTTCATTGAACAATATCGTCACCAATAATTGAGTGTCTTCTATAGCTTCAACGGCATGCATTGCACCTCCCTCAAGGTATAACCAAATACCGGAAGTGAGTTCATGTGGTGTGTCACCTACCGAAAAAATACATTTTCCTTTTAAACATTGTACCGTAATTGGGCCCGGCACCTTATGCGGTGTCATAGCTTGACCAACTGAAAGGGATACACGCATCACCTCAAAACGCGTGTGCTTTACAAGGGCTATGGATTTATCCTTAGTGAGCGTAGTCAGATCGATCATCTCACCGGATTTTGCATGTTTTAACGCCATAATTGTCCCCTTCATCATACGCGGTTTCTTTTGGAAAGCGGCAGTGCAGAGTGATTATTCAAGCAAGTAAGTCAATAGATTTTTGTTAATACATCTATCACTCAGTATTTTTAGTATGCCTTTCGTGCAGTTCAAAAAGTACTTTTCTCTACCCAATTATGGGTGATTTTTCCGTCATGGATTTCAAGGATTGAGGTCAATGAGAAAGACATGGGCGCTCCATCAGGATTTGCCCCAAAATTCAGTTATTATTCCCAATTGCAACCATTCGCGTAATAACGCGTTGCCCCTAGGAAAACCCGCGCTCCGGGCAAGCGGCTGGAGTTTTTTGATGAATGTGCTCATTGGTCACAACATGAACGCCCCGAGCGTTACAATCCTCTTGCCTTTCCTTTCCCCAAAGGACACAATAGTAAATAATATGGTTTCAACTGACATTATCCAGACTACTGCACGGGCGCTTTATCAAGCCCTGCGCAGCGGAAACCCCATCGCGCCTTTAACGGATACATATGAAGGATTGTCGATTGATGATGCTTATGACATTTCACTGGCGGTTTATGCAATGCGCAAAGCAGACGGGGAAACAGATATCGGCAAAAAGATCGGTATTACCTCTGAGGCCGTTATGAACATGCTGGGTGTTAATCAGCCTGATTTTGGATTTTTAACCGATAGGATGTGGGCTAAGAATAATATTGTTAATACATCTAATATGATATTACCCCGCGCAGAAGCCGAGATTGCCTTTAAGCTCAAATCTGGTTTGAAGAGTTCGGGCGTGAGCGAAGACGATGTCCTCGCGGCAACCGAGGCTGTGTCCGCTTGTTTCGAGATCGTAGATAGCCGCGTCAAGGATTGGAAAATTAAAATTCAGGACACCATAGCCGATAATGCCTCATGCGGCACTATGGCGATTAGTCCAAATTGGGTTGATCCTAGATCAGTAGATTTACTCGGCTGTAAAACTATCGTTACAAAAAATGGTAAGCTTTTATCAGAAGGCGTCGGGGCCGCCACATTAGGGTCTCCGCTTAAAGCTGTCGCTTGGCTCGCCAATACGCTTGGCGCACGAGGTATCCCGTTAAAAGCGGGGGAAATTATTCTATCCGGCTCTCTGGTCCCGCTCGAACCCGTAGCCGCAGGCGATAAAATGCATGTGTCTATTGACGGCATTGGCGAGTGTGATGTGGAATTCACGTGAGCAAGACGGTAACCTGGCATGGCCCTGAGTGTTAACATAAGGAGACACCCGTAATTGGGAGCCTCAAAGAACAATAAAACCTAACTTCGTTTAGCGTCAATATCGTCAACGAAACTATGATTCACGTCGCGATGTTCTGCTTCATCAGCCCGAACTGCAATCACGACATCACGTAATCTAGCATCTGGTTTCAACTGCCAATAATCAATCGCAATTTGCGGCGCAGGGCCATTCTCATGACGGCCTGCATCAATTTCTTTCAGATATTGTGTGTAACTAATTACAGCTTCCTCTTCAAAATATCCGACAACACGATGAGCGGTACGCGGCGCGAAAAGATAGAGGAAAAAATAAGCATTATAAAATATAAGTTGGACGATACTGATAACAATACGCTCAAACCAATTTGGTTGTGCAACTTCGATAAAGGTCATTAAATGCATGCGTTCATTTTCAGCTTCTTCCAGGAGGGTCCTGATCCAGCCTTCATCATCCCGCATCTTACGAAGAGCGTGCAGATGTTGCCATAATCCACCAACCATGCCGGGCACTGCCGCAACAGTCTCCAGAACAATTGCGCGATGGCCATATCGTTTTGCAAAAAATTTATCCGCAAAGAAGCGCAGAAATCTGACAAACCCATAAGCGACGCGATCACTTATGGTGACGGGCTTGACATGCACGTCCAGCTCTCGGGAATAATCCGTATCCTTTGGCTTTAGCTTAGAATGTTCAGGCATAATTTTTCTGCTCCCGTATAATTATTCTCACTATTTGTTACAGCCATCCCGTCAAGACTAAAATTATAAAGGTAATCGCTATTATACTCATGGCTATGATCGCATTATAAAGAAACCGTCGTGGTTTTATAGAGTTGATATCATCAGCCTCAACACTATGATTTATTAAACATATATCAATTGTATGTGTCATTTTCTTATATTCAACGGTCAAACCTGATTGGCGCGTAGCATTTTCCATAAACCTTGAGACAAATTGCGAGTATAAATAACCATTTGAACAGCTATAATCTAACGCGGCTTTTCACCGACTGTATAAGGCGCGTTAAACTTATATTTATCCCCATCAAGACCCGCAACCTTGGCCAGTGAAATTTTGAGCCGTTTAGGCTTTTACTCATGTTGAATGACACAATATTCACATCCATTGAGCTGAGCCGTTTTAAAATTATGAGTTCTTTAGTTTTCCATTCATCTGCCTTAAACAATAGATTTTTAACTAAAAGTATAAGCGAATTTCAAATTACCTACTATATTGCATTCGTTTTTTCATATACCAAACTCCCATAATGTCGTGAGGGTGATGTCAGCTACGTAACGGTGTTTTGGTAAAAATATGAAATATTAATTGGAGCTTGCAATGAAAAAGGTGATATTAATCTTAGCCTTAGTTTTGGCCGCCGGTTTTTTGTTTTTCGGGGTACAAAAGTTTGGATCCTCCAATCCCATTTTTACGATCATTGCTGAAAGATCAGGCATTTCTTTGTTTGAACCCGGTATAAGAATGATGACAGGGATAGCTGAGATTGTTACAGCCATTCTTATTCTTGCCCCCAAAACACGCAGTTTGGGTGCTTTGGCTGGTCTCGCAGTGCTTAGCGGCGCAATTGGATTTCATTTATCTCCATGGTTAGGCATAAATGTCCCGGGTATGGGCCATGGCTTATTTATTACGGCGCTGATTATGCTAGCGTTAAATGTAGTCCTCATGATTTACTTCGTAAAACAGACTTGACTTTAAATCAGGAAAAGAAATGACCTCATCTACTCGCTCGAAAGCAACAGGCGGCAAGCTTACACGCATATGGCGTGCGATAATTATCCTAATTGGAATTATTATTTTTGTACTATTTAGCGCATTTGGGGCGTTACGATTCTGGCAGGCAGAAAAAACGCCTCAAGGTGAAACGGATTTGGCTTTTGAGGCTGCGAGACTTCCATTTGTTCATCAAGCTGATTTAGAAAACTCTCTTCCATTTCTGGCGAGCGCTGCTCTTGATATTGACGGAGATGGACGAGATGAGCTTTTCTTAGGCGGCGGCAAGGCACAAGCTGACGAGATATTCGCTTTCAGACGTAATGGTTTCGAAAAACTATCAATTTTATTTGAAAAAGGCGCGGTCGATGCCACACATGGTGCCGCCTCACTCGATATTGATAATGATGGAGATACAGACCTCTTTACAGCGCGCGAAAGTGGTATTTGGTATCATGAAAATACAGAGGGTCAATTTGGTAGTGTCAAACTGCCGTTAAACCTTGCTGATAATACGACACCGCTCTCAATTGGTTTTGGAGATGTTAATAAAGACGGTCTTGCGGACATGTATATCGCCGGTTACATCAAAATCAGCCTTGTCGAAGGCGAGACTATTTTCTCAGATAATTACGGCGGATTTAGCTATCTTTTCCTGAATGAAGGTGAGGGTAATTGGCGTGACATCTCCAAAGAAGCGGGTGTCTGGCGACAACATAATACATTCATTGGTGTCTTTGCTGATCTCGACAATGATGCAGACAGCGATCTTGTCATTGCACAAGATACAGGGCGCGTTGAAATGTATTCTAATAATGGAGATATGACATTTTCACCCATCGAAAACCCATCAGTCTATTCATACCCAATGGGTGTGGCCGTTGGTGATTATGATAATGATGGTTTGGTTGACCTTTACTTCTCCAATGTCGGTTACACATTGCCCCCTG
>CAYYMI010000107.1:0-4512 GCA_964472905.1 uncultured Hellea sp.
AATCACGCTCTTTGTTATGGAGCTTGCGCCTATAGGTGTCTTCGCGTTGATTGCATGGGTGATGGCGGATATGGGGCTCGGTATTCTTAAGGCGCTGGGCAAGCTCACAATCGCGCTTTATTTAGCCTGCTTTGTTCATATCATTCTGGTCTATGGCGGGATAATTGTGAAAACGATTTTGAAGCTGCCTTTAACGCGTTTCTTCTATGGCGTGCTGGACGCGCAGGGCGTGGCTTATTCTACCGCGTCTTCCAGCGCGACATTGCCTGTGTCGATTTCTTGCGCGCAAGATAATCTGGGAATTGACGAGTCAGTGGCGGGTTCAGTCCTACCCCTCGGCGCGACGATTAATATGGACGGGACAGCGATTTATCTGGGGCTGATCGCGCTATTTGCGGCGCAGGCGCTCGGCATAGATTTATCAATGGTGGATTATGTGATGATTGCAATGACCGCGACGCTCACATCCATTGGAGCGGCAGGTATTCCGTCGGCGAGCTTATTCTTGGCTTTTGCTGTGCTGGGTACATTTGGTGTTACGCTGGATCAATATACATTGATTATTGCCTTCATCCTCCCCTTTGACCGCCTGCTTGATATGATGCGCACTGTGACGAATGTAACAGGTGATCTCGCCGTTGCCTCAGTCGTGGCGAAGTGGGAAGGACAATTGGATGAAGAGGTGTTTAAAACGAAGTCTGTTGTTTGATTTTATTTAGTCAGTTGTCTGGTGAGGGTGAGTCATTAAACCATCTGTAAAAAAACTACTCGATAAACTGTCAGCAGGAAAGCTAGTCGCTATAGGTTTAATTCTGCTAATGACTTCGTTAGGCTGGAAGTGTTCACGAGTATTGAATGGATATTGTCCAGATGACGGTAAATATTACAGTGAAGAAGAGCTTACGAGGGAAGCCATAAGATTATTAATAAGGCATGAGAATAAAAAATTGTCTCAATTTTCCCTAGAGCAGCGAAATAAGATTATACAATATACGTCTGTTGACCAATTCATCAACCTTAACCCGAATTGTTGCGCACGCTTATTTAAAGATGGAAATAGAATCTTACATTCATTTGCTGATAAATATTCATATTCTACACACATAATATTTCGACACTTATCCGGTAATCTTCATCCGTATAAAGAGGCTAATGTTAGGCTGCATGTTTGCGTTTCCATATCTCCGAATAATGGACAAGGCCTCGGGATAGTTGGACGTTCAGCCCCGACCAAACTTACTCCAGATAACATCGAAGATCATTTTAATTTCGAGGGTGAGTTAAATGACTGAGATTTAGTGTTGTCCTAATAATAACACCTAAGTTTATAAAGGTTGAATTAAACCTTTCGGGTTAGGCCTGACTTATGTTGCGGGTGTGTTTCATATTATTGATGGCGATTTTTGTCGGGTCTTGTGGAACGACGCCTTTACCGCCCCAGAGCCCATCTGATTATCCGGCTTCAGTTATTCCTGCGCCCCAAATCACGCCTGTTCCGCGCGGTAGTCTGTCTCTGCCTGACCGATCCGCTTTCTATCAAAAAGACCCTCGCTGGGGGTCGGAACGATTGGGTAAATCTTCAGACACGATGGCCTCTGATGGCTGTCTTGTTACGGCGACGTCTATGGCGCTTGCCAATCTGGGGTTTCAAACCAACCCTTCCGATTTAAATGCGAGGCTGACACAAGCAGACGGGTTTACCTCTCGGGGCTGGTTGATTTGGGATGGTATTCGCAAAGTGACGGGCGGGCGGGCCAAGGCTCATTTTTATGATGACGTCTCCGAAGAGATTATCAATGGCTGTATGCGCAGCGGGGATTATCCCTTGGTGCAGTTCTATCTTAAAAATGGGCGCTCGCATTGGGCGATGATTTTAAAACGTGATGGGCGCGGTTATCACATGCGCGATCCGTTAAGACAGTCCAGCCTACCGCTTATTTTTCCACGTAACAGTGATGCTTTTAAAGCGGTTAGGTGTGTGGGATTATCTGACGCATAATCAATAAAGTTCTTTATTTGTTCTAAATTTATATGATAGAACAATTCCCATGGTAGCCCGTATTAATACCGTTGCTTTTGAAGGCGCAGAGGCGCGCCGCGTTGATGTTCAAGTACAAGTGACATCTGCGGGGCGGCAGTTTTTTAATATTGTCGGTTTGGCTGATAAGGCCGTGGCAGAATCACGCGAACGTGTGCGCTCAGCCTTTGCCGCGCTGGGCATGAGCCTACCGGGTAAACGTATTACCGTTAATCTCGCCCCAGCTGACTTACCCAAAGAGGGCGCGCATTATGATCTCCCCATCGCTTTGGGGTTATTGGCGGCTATTGGGGCTATTCCTTTGGACGCCATTGAAGGGTATGTGGCGATCGGGGAGTTATCCCTAGATGGAACCATCACGCGTGTTCCCGGAGCCTTGCCAGCTGCGGTGCTTGCCAATTCAGAAAATTTGGGTTTGATTTGCCCTGAACCTAACGGGGCAGAGGCTGCTTGGGCGGGTGATTTTCCGCTCCTTGCCCCTCATAATATTATTCAGCTCATCAATCATTTTAAAGGCACGCAAATTTTATCACGGCCTAAGCCGGGTGAAATGCTCGATCAGGAAAGTCCTTTAGATCTTCGCGATGTCAGAGGACAAGAAACAGCCAAACGCGCCCTCGAAGTGGCCGCGGCTGGCGGACATAATCTATTGATGGTGGGCCCGCCGGGGTCAGGTAAATCGATGCTGGCGGCGCGTCTGCCAAGGCTTTTACCACCCTTAAATGCCAAGGAATTACTAGATGTTTCCATGGTGCATTCTGTGGCCGGACTATTAGACCGTGGACAGTTATCACGCTCACGGCCTTTCCGTTCACCCCATCATTCTGCCTCTATGGCGGCTATGGTTGGCGGCGGCTATAAAAAACAGAAGAGAAGCGAATTAGTTCGCAGTCAAGCGGAATGATAACAGAAGGCGTGCGGAATAAATCAAAATGTTCACCTTCTGATTCTTCGTTGGAGGTGTATAAAAATAGCTGAAGCCAAATATTACCGACCGCTAGGACAGCTGCCTGAAGATGAAACCACATATGTACTTACATTGGTTGGGCACGTGGATTATGCCTATGGACCAAGTGAACCCGTTTGGGATTGTACATTTACTCCAATAAGGCAGGGTCGACTTGATGAAGGCTCTTCAATAAATTTCGGTATTGGCGCTTCAATTATTTGTTGTGCAGCTATTGGATCTGTTTGGAAAAACCAGTTCAATATTGGATTTGTTGGACAAGTTTGGTCACGAAATCTGTTTTGTGAAATGTCTAGCCAGGTTGTATTGTATAGAAAAAAGCAGGCCGACGCTTCTACGCCAAGGTTTTCTAATGTGGGTAAGCCAGGTGATACGCCTTACATTTTGATTCCGATATTAGGAGAACCAGATGCCGACCATGCATTGGTAAGTTGCTCGGAAATTTATCGTTACTACTTTGGCTATCTGCCATCCGTTTCTCGCCATTTCTTCAGTTTTGATGCAAACGGAAATAACACTAAACTTTTCAATTCTAATAACACAGGGTGGGTCGATAACGGGGTATATCAAATTGATCCTAGGCCAGCCATGACAGATATGGATCAAGAGCGCTTTGCTCCTTACCATGTTAGCTCTACTGCTCGTAGGGCAATCGGTAAGGCCGCTGCATCTGCTAGAGCGCAATTCAATCGCAAGGAAAAGGTTAGGCCTATAGTTGAGGTGCCTGTATCACTTATGAATGAATGGGTGGTTGTAGCGTCTGCTCAAGAGGTTTTGATCAATGTGTCAGGGCATGAAGAAATTGAGAAAGTCCTGGCTGTCCCGAGAATATTAGATTGTTTAAATGCAAGTCCTGTCAGAGAGGTAGTCAGTCTAAGAGCAAGGCGAACCCGAAGAACTTATTCTGACCCTCCTCCGCCCGCAGACTCAGATTATAAACCACCAAATATTCCCAATCCCACAGCAAAAATACCTCCTGTGATATCAGATGAAAAGCCGGGTACTCGAAAATTGGATGAGCCGGATATCGAAGAGGAAACATTCTACAATCGAGTATCGTGGAAAAATTTGGATTTTAAAAAAATAGGCGTTGAACGCGCATTATTGAGGACACGAGCGGACGAGGTTGATCATACTGATATTGACTATGTATCAACGCAAAACGAAGGCGGAGGTGCTGATAATGTCGCGCCATTAGGGGACCATAAACCTAGGCCTCGGAAACAGAAGCGAGATCCTAATGCTCCAGAAGTAAGAGATTTGAGCGAAGGGATCTTTGATTATGCTCCAGAGCACTCAATCGGTTCTAGGTCTGTGAGCAAAGACGACTTGCCGG
The DNA here is from genome assembly GCA_964472905.1 of uncultured Hellea sp. GTDB lineage: Bacteria > Pseudomonadota > Alphaproteobacteria > Caulobacterales > Maricaulaceae > Hellea. The sequence goes on from CAYYMI010000107.1 coordinate 4,342, forward strand.
TTTCTCTAAAATACTGTTTTGAGTCTGTTTCGTTATACTTAGAAGAAAATAAGGCACGACAGGCTTGGTTTTTGGGTGGGTCGAGCAAAATATTTTATCCTGACCGGGTATCGGTATTGGCCTTCCCCCTAAAAAGTGGCCCATTTTAAAAGTTAGAGATTTGGTTATTTT
>CAYYMI010000108.1:0-4345 GCA_964472905.1 uncultured Hellea sp.
CAGATGGGATAATTGAAACCCAGACGTCTATGCTAGTCTTTACCCGGTTTCAATTAACTGGAGGATAGACCATGAAAGTATATGTTGGATTAGATCTGGGCGTAAATAAAACTGCTCTGTGTTGCGTAGACGAAACGGGAGAGACTTTATTAAGAGCCGTTCTTCCGTCTGAACCTGGGCGCATTATTGCGAAACTCCGAACACTTCCAAATCCTGTAACGATGATAGGGCTGGAAGCCTGTCCTTTATCGGAATGGATTTATGGCGCGCTTGCTGATGAGGGTTATGAAACTTACTGCCTTGAAACACGGCACACCCAGCGGTTTCTGTCTAGCCGTCCGAATAAAACGGATCGATCCGATGCACGCGGCATCGCCGAGATGATGCGGATCGGACACTTCAAATCGGTACATGTCAAAAGTGAAGAATCGCAAATCCTGCGAGCTATATTGATGGGACGCAGGCAATTCATGCGGTCCATGTTGCAAATCGAAAATACGATGCGCGGGTTATTACGCATTCGCGGTCTGAAACTTGGGAAAGTTCATCGCCTGAAATTTAGCGAGAAAGTTATGGAACTTTGTGAAGAGGCCCCAGAGCTGTTACCTGCGATTGAACCGCTCCTAGCAGCAAGAAACTCCATGCGTGATGAACTCCGCAAATTAAACAACTTACTTGGGCGAAAGTCTCGCAATGATGATGTTTGTAAGCGTTTTTTACAAATCCCAGGAGTTGGCCCATTAACCAGCCTTGCCTTTAAAGCGACAATTGATGCTCCTGAACGATTTTCCAGTTCTAAAACTGTTCCGTCCCATCTCGGTCTAACACCCCGCATTTATCAATCCGGCGAAACAGATAGATCGGGCCGAATCTCAAAATCAGGAGATAAATTGCTACGGTATCTGCTTGTCGAAGCTGCAACATCCATGTTGCTCATTTCTAAAAAATGGTGCGCTTTAAAGCTCTGGGGCATTCAGCTCGCAGAACGTGTTGGCAAACCAAAAGCTATTGTTGCCGTTGCCCGTAAGCTTGCCATTGTCATGCACCGCATGTGGCTAACGGGTGATGACTTCAAGTTTGGGGAGGTTCCGGATGGTTTAAGAATAGCCTAACGGACCTAAACGGCTTTGCCGTCTGAGTTCGAAAGGCTCTGGTCAGTCCGTGGCCATCCCTCTGCCGGTTAGTCCGATTTGATCCCTGTGCTAACCTGAGCACGTGCTGTCAGCGTGGACGACCAGTCTATATCGAAGCCCATAATGGAGCGCAGAATTATACTGATGACTCCGAATAGAAGAGCGAATGCAGACGAAAGCAGAGCGATCGTAACCCGAATGGGACAAGACCCCGCGAGCGATTAGCAAAGCGTGGCTTGGTTGGAGGCTGCTTGTCGGCCGGAAATAGAGCGCGGTCGCGCAATGCGCGGCTGCTCCAAAAGTGCTGCCAAAAGATAAGGAATATGAAGCTAAAAACGTGGAAAAACTGTGTTGACTTACACAATTCAATTATAGAAGGGATCAAAGCCCGAAGGGTGGAAACCGCCAAGCGGGTTCCATTTACGCGAGCCCGGCCCGGAGCTTTAGCGCAGGGCGGCGCCCTGAATTAATAAATTTTTGTTAGTCGAATATCCAGTTAGAATGAAAAATGTTGCGGTGGCCTTTATACGATGCTTCACCGCCAACTCACACGTAGGTTTAAATCTTATTTGTTGAATTAGCAGCGTAGAATAGGGCAAAACAAAGTACAGCCATTGCCAAAGAATAGAAACATTGAGGAACATTACCTACCCCAGCCGGACAAATTTGACCTTGCGTCAACTCAAGTGTTACTCCGACAAGAGCAAGAGTCAAAACCGGGCCCCATCCCAAATAGAACAAGCTGATAGTTTTACCATTTACAAAAATGGCAGAAATCAGAATTAAACTATAACCTGAGAATACAATGAAGCAGGCTGGAACAGGTCCGATTAAGGGACACACATCGCCAGTTCTAAGATGCGACAAGGAAAGAGCGGCTCCAAAAAAAACACCAAATGCAGATAACAGTATCAATAGAATTTGGTAGACTCGTGCCTTGATCATCTAGCTTATACTTTTGCGCGTTGTGCATAGCGCAAGACTGAATATAATAAAATGGGTTACATTCATCGCGGCTGGAAATACATAAAGGCCTATTGTAGTTTTAAAAAAATACAAAACGAACATTAGAGCCAATAGCAGAATTGGGCTAAATATTGCCATCCACCTAGGAAAGGTAGTTTTCCCGGTAGAGATGAGCCAAACCCAGATAGCGGAAACAAGCAACATAGCCACCCGGAGAATATTGACGAAGGGTTCGTTATGTTCAGAAAACGTCACCAACATTCCCCTTATCTGCTGCCCGCCAGCGATTTCATGAACAGTCGTTGCCAAATAAAACCGCTGCCCAATCCATGCCGTACCGATAGCAAAAGCATAAGCTCCGATTAGAAAGAACGCTCGAGACAAGATGCGGCTAGCAGGTTCAAGCTGTTTGGACAGGAACCAATACCCCATCACATAAAACGGCGCTAACAAGACAGCCAAAAAATGCCCAAAACTAAGCCTTTGCGGCGAAACATCATTGAAATAAAAGTAATCTTCCACATCTTCGATCCCACCATTGGGCGTATATTGCATTGAGAACTCACCAACACCAACAAGGAGTGCTCCGATCAACCCTGCCCAGCCAGCGAGCCTAACAAAAGAAGACGATGAATCCGACAAATTATTCTCCTCCGACAACGAGAACAGTTCCCATCGCAACATCAGAATATTCGTCTATTTTACCGTTTTGAAACTCCACTTTGATTGACCGTGCGGTAGTCTCACTGCCAATTCCAAAAATTAAATCTCTGCCTTGATCTGAACCTAAGCCTTGAGACGTCAACAATTGTTTTGTCTGAGTTAACCCTCCAGTAGTGAGCAAGCTAATACGGGCATTTAATGAGGAAGCTTTATTGGGTAATCGAACCTTGATCCAGTTTCTATCTCCGCCGTTATTTAAGTAAGCAAGGGACCTGCCGTCTAGATTTGCCCAAACCAGGTCCGGCCAACCATCTCCATTAAAATCTGAAATGACGGGTGCAATACCAAAGAGTTTATTTTCTGCACCGGCGACTTTTTCAACGGGTTGAAATTTATCACCATAATTTTGCAGAATTTTTCCAGGGTAATGCTGCAATAAATCATTTGCAGGAAACCGCGCGTAATTTTGCGCTGCAATTAAGTCCTCTTTGCCGTCAAGGTTCATATCGGCAAAAACGGTTCCCCAGCCGAAGCCATATTTTGCCGCATTCATTTGCTTGGCCCTATCGCTAAACTTCAGATTCCCATCGTTATGGAACAACATATAGGAAGGATTGAAAACATCATCCTTTGCCAAATCACCGCGTAAAATAGCTGGAGGCAATGTATATCCAACGTTAGAAAAATAGGCATCGACTAAGCCATCATTATCGTAATCACCAATAGCGACTCCCATGGGATAAGAATATACGGACGGGTTAGAGATTGGCGAAAAGGTCAGATCGCCATTGTTTTCATACATCTCGACTCTGCCCGTATCTTGAGCAATGACAAGATCGCTGTCTAAGTCATTATCAAGATCCGCAAAAACACCCAAAAACGTGTTATGCTGCCGCCAAACGCCCGCCGATTTAGATATATCTTTCCAATCGTCATGTCCTTGATTCAAATATAAATGGCTGTACCCGCCATATCCATCAGAGAAAATCGTCTCGCCCTCTACGAGCTCTATCTTGATGTACCCCGCCACATACATATCAGCCAAGCCATCCTGGTTTAAATCAGTGAAGGCTATTGATAACGGGGTCGTGTTGTCAGCAAGGTTTAGCTGAAGCTTTCTACTCGCGAAACTTGAACCGAGGTTTTCATGAAACCAGATGCCGCTTTCGCGCGCTGTGAACAAATCTGAGTCGCCATCATTATCGATATCGATAGAAGCGGCACCGTGAGTGGCATCAGATAGTGCCTTTTCAAATTTCAATTTTAGCGGAATAAATTCCCCGTTTGAATATTCAAATATTTGATCTGCCTGATCATCTCCACCACCTAAAAATAGTTCGTCTTGACCATCGCCGTTTATGTCTATTGCTGCGCTCGCTAAGAACGGAAGCGACCCCTCTAAATCGGCTTCATGAATAAATGGCAAGTCAATTGCAGTAAAACTCAAGTCTGTTTTGCCTTGCGGTGTCTTTTCTGCCTGCCAGTATCGCAATGCACCAAAAGCACTTAATATCAGGAAAAATAATAAGCCAAGACCTATGATTACGCCGCACCATATTAACGTCCGAAGTCCAGATTTCTTT
>CAYYMI010000109.1:0-4104 GCA_964472905.1 uncultured Hellea sp.
TAGCTAACTTACTTTTGGTATTCCTTCGGGAAGCCGCCCTCGCGGACTGTCTTTTCATAAAGGACGTGCTTGTTTGCGGGTTTTAAAAAACCCGACTCTGATGGCAGGATAAATGTGTCTTGATTTTCGAGAGGATTACATCGCTTTAAGGACATAAGCGGACGTTAGAAAATCTTGATAATCTGTGTTATTCTATTCTGCTATGCCGTTGAGGGGAGTTTTATGAGGTTTTTTGAGAGATTATTATTACCAGTTACTCTTGGACTTATAGCGTGCGGTTCTGAGCTCTCTCAGGTAGACAATGAATCTTCGTTACCTACAGCTAAAAAAATTGAGACGGCGATAAAGCAGGTAGCAATTCAATCTGAATCTAACCCCAATAATTTCACAACCGAAGGCAAGCCCACAAAAACTATCGAAACACCTTGGGGACCGCGAGAGGTTTATGATTCAGCGAATGACCCAGATATAATTAGATTTTATGATGAATTTCGTACAAGTGCGAACACATTTAATGTTGAAGAATTTTATTCACCCAGTCGTCATTTTAGTCGCAGTCTTAGTAGGGCACAAGGAGCATCTAAACTAGATCTCGCACGTATTGGCTGTGTTGAAATTATCAATTATGCCTGTCAGCGCGTTCGCATAAAGATTGAACCGGTTTGCGATTTTAGCACCACATTAGGACAATCCAGTTCAAGCCCATGTGAAGTCAGAAATTTCTATCACGTAAATGGGATGGGTAGCTTTGGTGAGCTTGTAAATAGTGATGTTCGTAGAGATGAATGTGAACGAGCTGGTAAGCCCCATACATCAATGGCTTATAAAGGTGATATTCTCATCGACTTACCAAGGGATGAGTTTTTAGCATCGATCACCGATCTCGTTTGTAATGTCTGGCGGGGAGAAGAGGATTGGACTTGGTTTAAAACACTTCACTGAATTCATATTAATTATAGTAACGTCCTATTGGGAGAATTACCGAACATAACTTTTAATAGATTTCAAAATCACCCAATCTCGAAATCTTCGGGCCTATAGCCGGGGTCGGGATATTGGGGGTTCATGGCCGTAAGTGTATCTTTGACAATGCCGCTGATAATCGCGCCGCGGGTTGAGCGCGAGTCGGATGGGATGATGTGCCACGGGGCGTGGGCCGTGCTTGTCCTTTGTACCATGGTTTCATAGGCGTTCATAAAATCAGGCCATAATTTGCGGTCATCCAGATCGCCGGGGTTAAACTTCCAGCGCTTGCGCGGCACATCTAGCCGTTCTTGCAAGCGCTCTCCTTGAGTCTCTTTGGAAATATGGAGCATAAATTTTAAAACCCGCGTACCGTTCTCAGACAGGTGCTTTTCAAAATTATTAATCTGCTCATAACGCTGCTCAACCTTATCGGCGGGCGCAAAGCCGCGGACTTTGACAACCAAGACATCTTCATAATGGCTGCGGTTAAAGACGGTGATTTGACCTTTGCCAGGGCAGACCTTGTGAATACGCCAGAGATAATCTTGCGCGAGCTCGGTTTTGCTCGGCGCTTTAAAGCTCGCGACTTTGACATTAAGCGGGGGCGTGCGGTGGAAAATCGCGGCAGTTGTGCCGTCCTTTCCGCTGGTATCCATGCCCTGAAGGACAATTAAGAGCGAGCGGTCAGCCTCTCCGTAAAGCTGGTGAGCCAACGGAGCGATCGCTTTGGCGTTATCTTTAATGGCCGCGCGGGCTTTGGATTTTCCGCCAAATATATCAACCCGTGTGGGACAGGTGGATAAATTAAATTTTGCGCCGTCCTTTCCAATTATGGGAGCGATAAATTGGGATGCGTAATCAGCAGACATAAAGACCCTCTAAAACAATTCAGAGACAGTCCTATCAAGCGCGGCCCAAAGCACAAAGCCTAAAAGCATCATAGTCATTTGGATGCACCTCTTGAAATAATTGTGATATTTATTTTCATAGCCAAAGCGGCCGCCAACTTGTAACTTTATTTTATGAAATCAAAAATGCTCAAATATTTAACCGTCCCTTTATTTACGTTGTCCTTATCTTTTACGGCCTGTTCTCAAGCACAGAACGCTACGCCTCTATCCGCGTCTGTAGCAACAGGACAGGACACCAAGGTTGAGGGCAATTGGAATGTTATCGACACAGAAAGTCATCTCAAATTCACGGCTCAGCAACAAGGGAATGAATTTACGGGTGAGTTTAATGACTTTGACACAGTGATTAAATTTGATCCCGACAACATGTCTACAGCATCCGTTACAGCAACAATTGATATCGGGTCGATTTCAGCTGGTGATAAAGACCGCGACGGCGCACTGCCCGGGAAAGAGTGGTTCTTTGTCAAAAAATTTCCAAAGGCAGTTTTTCAATCCACTGATTTTTCCAAGACGGGTGATGATAGTTATGAAGCGGCGGGGACCTTGTCGATTAAAGACGTTTCGCAACCGCTCACCTTGCCTTTCTCCCTGACCATTACAGACGGCATTGCTGATATGAACGGCCAAGTCACGATTGACAGAACCTTATGGGAGGTTGGGAGCGGAGCCTGGTCAACCGATGAATGGGTCAGTACGGCCGTCGTGATTGATGTAAAAATCAAGGCCGAAGCAAATTAGCTCGTCCCTTCGCGCATCATTTCAAGCTCGAGCCATTCCTCTTCGCAAGCCTCTAATTTGGCTTGCACCGATTGGAACTCGGCCAAGGCCGCGTTAAAGCCATCAGGGTCGCGTTTGAAGAAATCGCCATCGGCCATTTTGGTCTCAAGGGCGCTTTTTTGTTGCTCGAGCGCTTCCATTTCAGCAGGCAGTTTTTCAAGTCTGAATTTATGCTTATAGGATAATTTGGGCTTGGCCGTTTTGGAGGCAGAGGCCTCAGAACTATGTGTTTGGTTCTTGGCTCTTTCGGCCTTGGCCGCGGCTTTACGGGCCTGAACGCCAGCCCCGCGCTGATCCACCATATCGGAGTAACCCCCCGCATAGACTTGCCATTTCCCATCGCCTTCAAAGCCGATGGTGCGGGTCACCGTGCGGTCAAGGAAATCGCGGTCATGAGAAACTACAACAACAGTGCCTTTATAATCGGCAACGAGTTCTTGGAGCAGATCCAAAGTTTCCAAATCTAAATCATTGGTCGGTTCGTCAAGAATAAGAAGGTTTGACGGCAAGCGCAGGCCGCGTGCGAGCTGCAGACGTCCTCGTTCTCCGCCCGACAAGGCATGAAGCGGCGTGCGCGCCTGTTCAGGTAAAAAGAGAAAGTCCTTTATATAGCGAATAACATGCACGGAGCTATCCCCCACCATCACCTTATCCCCGCCATTATCTGTCATAGCTTCAGAGAGAGTCCAGTCAGGATTAAGGCTCTCGCGTTTCTGATCGACTATCAGCGGCTGTAAATTTACGCCCAGTTCAATTTTGCCGCTATCGGCCTCATGCTCGCCCATGAGGAGCTTAAGCAAGGTTGTCTTGCCTGACCCATTGGGCCCAACAATCCCAATGCGTTCGCCGCGTGAAATTTTAATGGAGAAGTCCGACACAATTGGGCGGTCATCAAAGCTTTTGGAGACATTTTCAAGGATCGCCACACGTTTGCCTGATGTCTGGCCTTCGGTCACAGTAATCGCCGCCGCCCCGACAACTTGCTTTTGATCGCGCACTTGTTGGCGCAGACCTGCCAGCTCTTTGACACGGCGCACATTGCGTTTACGGCGGCCCGACACCCCGTGGACAATCCAGTGCTGTTCGCGGTGAATTTTACGCTCAAGCTTGTGACGGTCGAGCGCTTCTTGTTCTAAAAATTCATCGCGCCAATCTTCGAAATGGGCAAAGCCCTTATCGAGGTCACGGGTTTCGCCGCGATCCATCCAGACCGTACGGCGCGAGAGGTTTTCAAGAAAACGCCTATCATGGGAGATAAGGATTATCGCGGAAGACAAACCAGATAGCTCTACTTCCAGCCATTCAATGGCGGGCAAATCCAAATGGTTGGTCGGCTCATCAAGCATTAAAATATCAGGCTGCGGGGCCAGCGTGCGGGCCAGCGCGGCGCGGCGCATTTCTCCGCCCGACATAACGGCAGGGGCTTCTTCTCCGCTGAGGCCCAGCG
>CAYYMI010000110.1:0-4081 GCA_964472905.1 uncultured Hellea sp.
GCGCTGCCATCCTTTTAAACGCCTAGGGGGTACGCACGGGGTTGATAACGTGCCTGAAACCATTACAAAGCCGCCTTTATGGGCGCCATGGCGGTATGGGTTGTGGCGCGGCACAAACAGAGATTAAACATGGTCACATTGACATTTCCAGATGGAGCTACGCGCGATTTTGATGCTGGCGTTACGGCAATGCAAGTCGCCAAATCAATCTCCAAAGGGTTAGCTAAGAAAGTTTTAGCGGCTAAACTTGATGGAACTCTTGTTGATGCTTCCTTGCCGATCAATGATAATGTCAAAATTGAACTTGTCACATCGGCGGATCCTGAAGGGTTAGAGCTTATTCGCCATGATGCAGCGCACGTTCTGGCCGAAGCTGTACAAGAGCTTTTCCCAGGCACGCAAGTCACGATTGGACCAACAATTGAAAATGGCTTTTATTATGATTTCGCCCGCGATGAACCATTCTCCGCCGATGATTTTAAAGCCATTGAAAAGAAAATGGCTTTTATCATTAACCGCAATGATAAATTTGAACGTATGGTTATGGACCGCAATGAAGCGATCACGCTTTTTAAGGATATGGGTGAAACATTTAAAGCTGAGCTGATTGAAGACCTACCAGAGTCAGAAACGATTACAGTCTATAAGCAAGGCAAATGGTTTGACATATGCCGTGGCCCACATTTGCCTTCGACGGGCAAAGTCGGAAAAGCCTTTAAGCTCATGAAGGTCGCGGGAGCCTATTGGCGGGGCGATGCTAAAAACGCCCAATTGCAACGTATTTACGGCACGGCTTGGGCCACTCAGGAAGAGCTGGATGCGCATCTAAAACAAATCGAAGAGGCCGAAGCTCGCGACCATCGCCGCTTGGGGCGTCAATTGGAGTTGTTTCATTTTCAAGAGGAAGCTCAGGGTCAGGCCTTTTGGCATCCCAATGGTTGGACGCTTTATACGACATTGCGTGATTACATGTCCCGCCGTCAACGCGAATATGGCTATCAAGAAATTAAGACGCCGCAGATGATGGACCGTAAATTCTGGGAAGCCTCTGGCCATTGGGCGAAGTATCGCGAAAATATGTTTGTCGCCGAGATTGCTGAAGAAGATAAAGTGCTCGCCCTAAAGCCGATGAACTGTCCCTGTCATATTCAGGTCTTTAATCAGGGCCAAAAATCTTACCGTGATCTGCCTGTTCGTTATGCTGAATTTGGCTCTTGTCACCGCTATGAGCCGAGTGGAGCGCTACACGGCCTTATGCGCGTGCGCGGCTTTGTGCAAGATGACGGACATATTTTCTGTATGCTCAGTCAGGTGACAGATGAGGTCAAAGCTTTCACTGAGATGCTAAAATCCGTTTATGCGGATTTGGGATTTGATGATGTTAAAGTGAAGTTCTCAACTCGCCCAGATGTGCGTGTTGGATCTGATGAATATTGGGACGAGGCCGAAGCCGCGCTAGAAGCCGCCGCTGATGCTTCGGGTCTTGAGGTTGAACTCAATGCTGGCGACGGAGCGTTTTATGGCCCTAAGCTAGACTTCGTTCTACGCGACGCGATTGGGCGTGAGTGGCAGGCGGGAACGGTGCAGCTCGATCCCAATACACCCGAACGTTTGAAGGCGAGCTATATTGGCGATGATGATAAAAGGCATAATCCTGTGATGCTTCATCGTGCTGTTCTGGGGTCTTTCGAACGGTTTCTCGGTATCTTAATCGAAAACTATTCGGGAAAATTCCCCTTATGGCTTTCACCTGTACAAATCGTGGTGGCGACAATTACATCAGATGCGAATGATTACGCCCAACAAGCGGCTACTAAATTGCGCGCTGCAGGTTTACGTGTTGAAACTGACCTTCGTAATGAGAAGATAAATTACAAAATAAGGGAATTGTCTGCGGATCGAAAAATTCCGATAATCGCGGTTGTTGGCATGAAAGAAGCAGAGGGTAAAAAATTAGCGCTTCGCCGTCTTGGCTCTCAGGGACAAGAAATAATTTCACTAGATGATGCAGCTATTCATTTAGCTAAAGAGGCTCTCGCGCCTGACTTAGTTTGAGACTGAAGTCTTGGGAACATTTACTCTAGATAAAACAGCAAATTTTGTTTTAATCGCTGTCTTGGTTTTAATGCCAATTGTTAGCCATGCGGGTGGTTTGGGGATTGCGCCATTGGTTTTCGTTCTGGGTATTATCGGCTTAATTTTATATTCTCGAACAGGTGAAAGAAAACTGCGACAGTCAGGCGTTTTTTTAACTTTGACTGTGTTTTTGGTTTGGCTCTGCATAACGGCTTTCTGGAGTCCTTATCGTCCTGATGATATTCTGACAAACTATATAAAACTCCTTATTATGGGTCTGACCTTCTATTTTTGTCCGGTTACATTTAAACAAGTGGCTAAAACTAATTCCCAAACATTAAAGCGAATATTCCTCATAACGACATATTTAAGCGCGATAATAATTTTTCTTGATGTGGTCACCAATTTTCAGATTACCTTGTTCTTCAACCCTGCTTCTACATCCACGGAGTTGGGATACCGCATTAGGGATGCAGAGATGAACCTTGGACATGGACTTACTGTTTTAGTTCTATTGTCAGCTCCAATGGTCTTGCTTTTAAAAAAACAATTCAAATATTGGAAATTTTTAACCGCGCTTTTCGTAGCTTTAATTATAGCAGCATCATATCTTAATAACCTTTGGATAGGTGTTTTTGGTATTTTAGCTGTTGTTTCAATAATGCTTCTAGCGTCAAAATTTCCTCGTTTAATGCCTAAGATGATGATTGTATTGGCCTTGTCAGCTGTTGTTCTAGCACCACTATTCGCGTTTTTATCACACCAAATGCTTAGGAGTGGGAGTGATTTATCGGTCCTGCCACTTTCTTGGGAGCATCGCATAAGGATGTGGGCTTATTGCTGGCCGGTTATTGCTGACAACACAATAATTGGGTCAGGTTTTGACGCTGTTCGGACTTTTGACGAGCAATGGATTGCCAGAGATGGGCGAGCTATCACAATTGTTTCGCTGCACCCTCATAATGCTGGTGTTCATATTTGGACTGAAGCTGGCCTAATCGGATGTGTTCTTGCGGCGAGTGTTATAGTATCGTCTTGGAAGTTTGTAGCTCAATTGTGCCAAACGCAAGACATGTCCATTTTGATTTCTGGCCTCTTGGTAGCTATTATATTGATCTCATCATTAAGTTATGGAGCTTGGCAATTTTGGTGGTGGGGAAGTGTCTTTTTTTCTTTTGGTCTTATTCATGTTGTTGGGCACGTTAGACCTATTATTACAAAATAGAAAATACTGTTCTAAGCGTCAATTTCTTTTGCAATAGGGTTAATGCCCGACTATAGGATTTTTATAGGGAGGGCGCATTGGCTCAAATAATAGCATTACCGATAGAAAAGCGCGAAAAGCCTATTAGCGTTATCATGGTAAGTTATATGACGGGCCCTGCGCTTCATGAAGCTATTCGGGCTGTCATGAATGATAAAGATATTTTTGAACTTATCTTAGTCGATAATGGGAATACTGTGGCGGCGCGTCAATCCATTGCGAAGGTTGTTGCTAAACATAATCGCATTCGTTTGTTGCAAGGTCATGGTAATATTGGGTTCGGACGAGCTTGTAATTACGGCGCTACGCTTGCCAGAGGAGAATATTTCCTCTTCTTAAACCCGGATGCTCTTATTTCTGACGGTGCCGCTCGAAAAATGGCAAATTGTGGGAAAAATTTAGCAGCTCCATGGATTGCTGGAGGTATGCTCAAAGATGTTCATGGTCAGGAACAAAGAGGCGGCAGACGTGGAAGATTAACGCCCTTATCCGCTTTGATAAGTTTTTCTCCTATCCATAAATTACCCTCTTTCAAATCCATTCATCGTGAAACTGATCCTTTACCTGAAAAACCCCAGAACTATGCCACCGTGAGTGGAGCTTGTCTTATGATGGATAGACATTCTTTTAAAGATCTTGGCGGTTTCGATGAAGATTTTTTTCTTCATGTTGAAGACATAGATATATGTAAGCGTGCCCGCGAAGCAGGAGGTGATGTTTGCTTTGTGCCTGATGCAACCG
>CAYYMI010000111.1:0-4029 GCA_964472905.1 uncultured Hellea sp.
ATTCTTCCGACCCTAAAATCGTTGCAGAGTTATCGAAGGAGCTAATTTTAGGGCTACAAGGCCATCCAGCTTTAGATAATTTTTTAAGCGAGCAGAAAATTATCGCGACCGCCAAACATTTTGTCGGAGATGGCGGAACTGCAGCCGGGGATGATCAAGGCGATACGGTTTTATCGGAAGACGAGCTTTTTAACATCCATGGCCAAGGTTATGTTCAAGCGCTGGGTGTCGGAGCTCAAACCGTCATGGCGAGCTTTAGCAGTTGGAATGGTGATAAATTACATGGACACAAATATCTTCTAACCGATGTTTTGAAGGGCCGCATGGGCTTTGACGGACTGGTTGTCGGAGATTGGAATGGCCATGAGCAAATTGAAGGCTGTTCAAAAAGTTCCTGTGCAAAGGCAATCAATGCAGGGGTCGACCTCATCATGGTGCCTGAAGACTGGAAAGCGTTTCAGGCTAATACCGTCAAGCAAGTGAAGTCTGGCGAAATTCCAATGAGCCGTATTGATGATGCTGTGCGCCGTATTTTGCGAGTTAAATATCGCGCAGGTATGTTCGATAGTGGTAAGCCATCGGAACATCGTTTGGCAGGCCGTGCAAAACTGATCGGGCACGCTGACCACCGTAATGTCGCGCGCCAAGCGGTGCGTGAGTCTCTTGTCTTGTTAAAAAACGACGGCGTACTTCCGATTGATCCGTCAAAGACAATTTTAGTCACAGGCACCGGTGCTGATAATCCCACAATGCAATCTGGCGGTTGGACTGTCACTTGGCAGGGGCGCAGTATCGAAGACCGAACCTTAAATCCGCGGAGTTACTATAAGGGTCATGCGACAATCGCGGAGGGGCTCTCCGAGGCGGTGAAAGACGCCAAGGGGAAGGTCACAACAGATATTGATTCTTCAAACATTGATGCGGCTATCGTTGTCTTTGGAGAGCAACCCTATGCGGAATTTGAAGGGGACCTTGAGTCCTTAGATTTCGATCTCTCCAGCGAAAAAGATTTCAAGCTCGTTCAAGATTTAAGAGCCAAAAACATTCCTGTCGTAACTGTCTTTATTTCGGGTCGTCCGCGGGGGGTAGATGCGGCTATAGAAGCCTCTGATGCTTTTGTGGCCGCATGGCTCCCCGGTAGCGAAGGCGCCGGTGTGGCGGATGTTTTGCTGTCTGGTGAAAACGGAAAACCAGCTTTTGATTTTCAAGGCAAATTACCTTTTGCGTGGCCGCAAACTGGACAAGCACTGACGGAAACAACGGCCAAATATAAACGTGGCTACGGGCTGAATTATTCAAAATGAAGGATTACCCAATGACATCAAGCACGAGAATGATTTATTTAGTAACGTGTATTGCCGCGCTTGGTGGATTGTTGTTTGGGTATGATACTGGCGTTATTGGCGGTACTCAGCTTTATTTCACGGAATATTTCGGCTTTACAAGCGGCCAACAAGGTTTTGCTGTTGCGAGCGCGATTTATGGGTGTTTGTTTGGCGCTTTATTGGCGGGATATCTAACAAAAGCGATAAGCCGAAAATATACGCTAATCCTCTCAGCCGTGCTTTTCGTGATTTCTGCTTTGGGATCTGGAATCGCTGATTCATATCTTACATTGGTAATTTACCGGATAGTCGGCGGTGTTGGTATTGGTCTGGCTTCCATGGCCGCTCCCATGTTGATCGCCGAAATCGCACCTGCGAAAGATCGGGGGCGTTTGGTCTCCCTGTACCAACTCGCTATCGTGCTTGGCTTTTTTGTTGTCTTTTTGGCGACCTATATTATCGGCGGAGGTAATACGGCGTCTTTAACCCCAGAAGAACTGGCAGCCATTAACGGCTATAATACGGAGCGCGGCTGGCGCGTTATGTTTTGGTCAGAATTAGCACCTGCGGGTCTATTTTTAGTGCTCTTATTCTTTATTCCGCATAGTCCGCGGTGGTTGATGATCGCTGGTCGTCCCGAAAAGGCTCGTAAGATTTTGGCGAAGATTAATGTCAATGAGGCGGCCACCGAACAAGAATTCAATGATATTGAAAAATCGCTCAGTGGGCCGCAGTCTGGGTTTTCGATTGCTATATTCAAAGGCTTAGGACTTGTTTTGTTTATCGGCATTATGCTGTCTGTTTTCCAGCAAATTACGGGCATTAATGCCATTCTGTATTACGGTGCAGAAATTTTTGCCAACGCTCTAGGATATGGACCTGAGGACGCCCTAAAACAGCAATTGTGGCTGGGAGCCGTGAATCTCATTTTTACCTTTGTTGCGATTTTTTCCGTTGACAAGTGGGGACGAAAACCTTTGTTGATATCCGGAACGTTAGGCATGTTTATAGGCTTGTCGGTTCTGGGATGGACGATCTATTCCCAGCAGCTAGGCGTCTTATCACTTATTGCTGTGCTTGTCTTTGTCGGGTCTTTCGCGCTGTCTATGGGGCCAGTTGTTTGGGTCTTACTCTCGGAAATTTTCCCAAATAGAGCGAGAAGTTCTGCCATGGCGATAGCCGTTGGTGCGCAGTGGCTGTTCAATGCTATCGTGGCGAATTCATTCCCTGTAGTGAATAATAGCGATCTGAACACTCAATCGTTTAACGGGGCGCTACCTTACTTCATTTTTGCCTTTTTCTGCTTAGTCACTATGACCTTTGTATGGTTGAAGGTGCCCGAAACAAAAGGAAAGTCACTAGAAGAACTTGAATCGCTTTGGGATAATCAAGCAACGAATAAGTAAATTTATTTTGTTCCAGAGCTAACTCAAGACAAGGCTATGCATCCTCATCGCTCTCATGCGGTCTTTTGGTAGGTATTAATTGTGGTCAAGTGAACCTAAAACCTGAATTCTCTCTTTATCGATGACAGTCGATATTAAATGAGAATTTTCTGAAAACCGAAGCGTTATGACCGTAAGATTGAGGTGCAAACTCTTAGTCACTCTCGGGAACCTATAGACCGCGAATACAATATCCCCAGGCAATCTTGACTGATACACAAATTCAGTGTGGTTTTGCATAACAAACGGCTTGTGAAGGTCTCTAAGTTATTGTATTTGTTTGTTTGTTGAAAGAAATCTAACTCATTTCACCCGCACCACAAACGCTAGACATATCTGAACAGGTCTAGATCTGTCCGCTATTTTAAACCCATGAAATCCTGCGTTTAGTCCAATAGAAGAGGACGGAAACGAACTTTGCGAGATTACGCTGGTTACGCCGTTTATGGGACAGAGATTATGGCAGGTTTGAACAAGCTTAAAGTCCGCAAAGTTATAGCTAAAAAATACCCGGACGCATAACCGACGGCTACGAGGCGTCTGTACTACTGCGACAACCAGTGTTGGGTCGAAATATGTCTCGCCGCTTCGCAGAGGGTCTGAGGACTTGCCGCGCTCGTGATGCGGCGGTTCCGGCAAGCCTTCAGATGCAGATTCCGAGAGATTGCAAAAGCTTGGGAAATTATATGAATTCGAGTGGGAGTTGGTGGGCGAGATAAAGGAATGTGTGCACATCTATGTACTAACCTCCTGCTTGCACATCGTTCTAGCTATGTACACATATCGCTGAGATGTGCTCAGGGTTTTACTGTTTTACTATATTTTATAAGGCTTTACGGTGGGTGCAAAGCTCTAATGTCCAGTTCAATAGGTTTCAATCTGAGATTTGGCCCTGCACTCAAAACTCTTGACCTTGTTCGAAAATTCGGGAGTTTAACGTTGTGATACCTGTCAATATGAATTTTTCGCTTTGCGGCAGTTCCGTAGTTCTTCCACGGCGCAAGGTGCCGTCATCTGAAATTGATGCTAAATTAGGAAAAACGGCAGGATGGACCGAAAATAATCATGAAATTCGTAATCGCTACTGGACTGATCTCACCGAAACGAGTTCATCTTTAGCTGCCAAAGCCGCTCGAGAGGCGGCGGACGAGGCGAATTGGCCATTGAAGAGTATCGATGCAATTATTGGCGCTTGCGGGGTGATGGAACAACCTATTCCAGGGACTGCGGTCTTGATTCAAGAAAAGCTTGGCCTTGGG
>CAYYMI010000112.1:0-3682 GCA_964472905.1 uncultured Hellea sp.
TATTTACGGCAGTCTATCAAAGCATCTAAATCAATACCCGTCTCAACCCCCATGGCTTGGAACATATAAACCAGATCTTCGGTCACGATATTTCCGCTTGCCCCCGGAGAGGCCGGGCAACCGCCAAGACCACCTTGGGAACTGTCAAAAACCTCGATGCCTTCTTCATAAGCGGCAAAAGCATTGGCAATGCCGAGGCCATAAGTATTATGCAGATGTACGGATTTTACCTTCTCATTCCCTGCTACTTCGCGGAGTTTTCTAATCAAGCGTTTAACTTGAAGCGGCTGAGCATAGCCGACCGTATCTGAAAGCCCTAATTCATCCACGCCAGCCTCGACCAAACGTTCAGATAATTCCAGCACTTTGGCTTCGGGCACCTTGCCTTCAATGGAGCAGCCAAAAGCGGTGCTCACACCCGCTTCAAAACGCGGACGTTTCTCTTTGGGCGCACTGTTAAACAGCTCTCGAATAGCACGAACATTCTCAATAACCTGATCGTGGCTTTGGCGCATATTCTTCAGGCTATGTGTTTCAGAGGCAGATAAAGGCAATGTCACAGCATCAACACCTGCTGCCAATGCGCTTTGCGCCCCGCGCAGGTTTGGGATGAGCGCCAAAACGGTGAGCCCCGGCAACGTTTTAGCAAAGGCGACAATCTCTGCCGTATCAGCCAGTTGTGGGAATAATTTTGGCGGCACGAATGAGCCCACCTCAATCTCGCGCAAACCCGCCTCATAAAGACCTTTTATCCAGCGTTTCTTCACATCTGTTGGCATCACGCCTTTGCAATTTTGCAAGCCGTCTCGCGGACCCACTTCAGAGATGAGGATTTTATCTTTCATAGGGGCCTTATCCCGTCTAAATCTTTTGCGTAAGTTGAGGTGTATCAACTCATCTACCGTCTGCTTTAAGGATAGACATAATCATGAGTACAGAATCTACAATGGTCTTATCAGATAAGACCGCCCGTGAAATCTTCGAAGAGATACGTGCAAATCCGGCCCGTAAACGTTTTGGATTTGGTGAGCGCATAGCTATCATCAATGTCGATCCCCAAAAATCCTACACCCGCCCGGACCTCTTCAAGACAGCTTATGTCACCGACCCACACCAGATGGAACATATTAATAATATCTCCAAAGCAGCGCGCGCCAAAGGCCTGCCCGTGATCTGGACACATGTTGCCTATATGGAGACTGCCGCCGATGCAGGCGTTTGGGGGACGCGCACAGACACGCCGGATAGTCTCCAGAACATTAAATATGGCAGCAAACGCACAGAATTTGATGACCGTCTTGATATCGACCCTGCAGTAGATGCGGTCTATACCAAACGTATGCCGAGTGCCTTTTTTGAAACGCCGCTTAATTCTTTTCTCACATGGCATAAAATTGACACGGTTGTTGTCACAGGTGGGTCCACATCGGGATGCGTTCGCGCCACCGCCGTGGATAGCTTGTCTTACGGATATCGCACTATCGTACCGATTGAATGCGTAGCCGATAAGCATGAAAGCTATCACTTTGCAAATCTGACCGACTTACTGATTAAATATGCAGATGTTGTTGATGTCAAAGAAGTCTATGACTGGCTTGAACATTATCAGGCTTAAGTGATGCAGACGACACCCAATCTCTATGACTATTGGCCCTATGCCGGGCGGCCCAAGATTGAATGGCCGGGCGGAAAAAAACTCGCTTTTTGGATTGCGCCAAATATCGAGTTTTACGAATTTATGCCGCCAAATAATCCCAAGCGGCAGCCTTGGCCCAATGCCATTCCCAATGTACAGCAATATAGCCAACGCGATTTCGGCAATCGCGTCGGGCATTTACGGCTTATGGAGCTGCTCGACAGATATAATTTACGAGGCTCTGTTTCGCTCAATGTCGCCCTTTGCGATCACCACCCTGAAATTATTGAGGATTGCGTAAAACGTGATTGGGAGTTTTTTAGCCACGGCATTTACAATACGCGCTATAGCTATGGCCTGACGCCTGAGCAGGAACAGGCTGCCTTGGATGACTCCATAAAAACCGTTGAAAAAGCGAGCGGACAACGTATTCGCGGCTATCTCGCCCCTGCTCTCACCCATACAGAACATACGCTTGACCTAATTGCCAAAAATGAGTTTTGGTACTCCTGTGATTTGTTCCAAGACGACCAACCGCAACCGCTTAAAACGAAGACCGGCAAGCTCGTCTCCATGCCATATTCACTCGAAGTCAATGACGTGATCACCTATTCCGTTATGGGGATGGACCCCGAGCGTTATTCCGATATTCTTAAACGGCATTTTGATCAGCTCTTAATGGAAGGCCAAATGAGCGGTACTGTCATGTGCATCCCGCTCCACGCCTATCTGGTCAGCCAACCCAACCGCATTAAAATGTTCGAGCAAGCCCTAGAACATATCTGCGCGCATAAAGATGATGTTTGGTTCGCCACAGGCGCAGAAATCGCCAAGCACTTCATCGATAATTATTGGGTCAGTTCACTAGAGGATATCAAGCAACGCGGCGTCGCGACAGGCGGAACGGGGTTTTCGTCATGAGCATGTCCGAAAATTACCTCAAATATCCCAAACGCCAATATGGCCAAGACCATAACTTCTATAACTGGCGCATGGCAAAAGACCGCCCGAAGCTCGCATGGGATAATGATGCAAAAGTCGCGATTAGCTTTATTATTCCGCTTGAATTCTTCCCGCTAAACCCAAGCGGAACTCCGTTTAAACATCCCGGCGCGATGGTAACCCCTTATCCTGACCTTCGTCACTTTACTGTGCGGGATTACGGTAATCGTGTGGGTGTTTACCGTATCCTCGAAGCTCTGGATTATTATGGCATGAAAGCCACCTTTGCCGTTAATGGCGAGATTGCAAAACGCTATCCACCATTACTTGAAATCATCCAATCACAAGGCCATGAAATTACCGCTCATGGCCTCTCAACAGATCACATTCATCATGAAGGTTTGATCGCAGAAGAGGAAATAAAATTAATTAGAAATACGCTTAATTGTTTTGATAATTCTCCTAAAGGCTGGATGTCTCCTGCGCGAAACCAATCCTCTAAAACATTGGAAAGATTAGCAGAATTAAATATCGAATATTGCTTAGACTGGGAAATGGACCAAGTTCCCGTCCAAGCCAAAACCAAAGCCGGCGATGTTACACTCATCCCGAATAGCTATGAACTTTCCGATTTTACTCTACTTCACACACGCCGCCAGACAGAGGAAGCATGGCTGCAACAAATGAAAGCCTCCATAGATTTACTCCTTGAAGAAGATACCCGTTTTGGCGGCCAAATGCTGGGCTTGACCTTAACGCCTTATGTCATTGGTCAACCGTTTCGTATCTGGGCCCTACGCGGATTATTCAATCACATTATGACAACGGATAATGTCGAAGTCTTTACGGCAGGCGATATTGCCACACAGTTTAGAGATCAAAATGCAAGCGCCTCTTAGCGGACTAAAAGTTATCGAATTTTCCCATATGGTGATGGGCCCCTGCGCGGGTCTTATGCTAGCCGATATGGGCGCGGAAGTGATAAAGGTCGAGCCGCTGGGCGGCGATAAAACACGGCGCCTGCGCGGGGCCGGAGCCGGTTATTTTCCCATGTATAACCGCAATAAAAAATCAATCGCAATTAATCTGAAATCCCCCGAAGGC
>CAYYMI010000113.1:0-3652 GCA_964472905.1 uncultured Hellea sp.
TGGCGATTTCTAAAATAAGGCATGATCTCACCTATTATTTCATTTCCCGCTTGGGTTAACACTAATGTCTTTGAACGACGATCCGTGACGTTGGTCCTTCGACGAATGAGCTCCTTTTTTAAGAGTATAGATACGGCACGGCTAATTGTGTTCTTTGGCTGTGAAGTTGCGAGAACAATGTCCTGGGCAAGCAATTCTTTGTTTCGAAATAGACAATAAAGGATGGCGACCTCAGCGCGTGTCATTTTGTATTTTTTGCCGACTTCAGCATAGATAGGCACATTCATAAAGTTAGCAAGGAGACTGAGGCGCCAAAGGTGACGAATCGAGCTTTCCTCAAGAAGACCGAAAATGGCTGGTCCAAATTGTCCTTCCATCTTTTGTTTATCTGTTGTCATCGTAAATCCTAAATATTTACTGAGACCAATACCAATTTTTTATAGTTATAACTACAAGAAACTTAAACATGTAAAATTGGTGTAAAAAACTGTGTACGAGTAATTTGCCGATATAAAACGCCTATTTTCGGCTCAGTCAGAGATCCCCAAACCGCGCGACAGCGCATTCATAAAATCAGTTTCAAACTTTCGGCTTAAGCTCGAATCTGGCCCCAGATAAAAGGCATGAGGTGCACCTTTATAAACGTCAAATGTCACGGAAATGTTGGCATCAATGAGACCTTGCGCATAGGATTTATTTTCTGTGAAAAATAAATCCAGATCGCCAACCCCAATCCACGTTGGAGGTAAGTTGGTCAGATTTCCAGTGCGAGCAGGAATAATAGCTTTATCCGGAGCTGTCTTTCCCAAATATGAGATCCATCCATATTGGTTATTCGCCTTAGTCCAAACAAACTCTCCTAATTTGGGGTCAATTTCCACATCAATGGAACCAGTGCGGTCATCGATCATTGGAAATACCAGTTGCTGGTGGCAAATGGAATACTCACCTTTGTCTCGCGCAAATATAGCGAGGCTTGCTGCTAAACCTCCTCCGGCGCTTTCACCCCCGATGGCAATGCGGGTTTTATCAATATTCAATTCATCTGCTGATTCATGAAGATATTTCAGTGCAGAGTAGCAATCATATAAGGCGGCAGGGTAAGGGTTTTCAGGCGCTAATCGATAACCGACGGATAAAACAATTGCGCTAAAACGGTCGCAAATTCTTGCGCATCGTCCGTCTGTGTGTTCCGGAGATCCTAATACCATACCGCCGCCATGCACATGTAAATAACTAGGAGCGTGTGATGAGGCATTGTTTGGTATGTAAAGATAACATTTAACGTCGGGTGATCCATTATATCCCGGTATCGCAATTACCTTTCTTGTGACTGTATTGGGTGGATCATCAAGTTCTCCTAACATAGAATGCATACCATCTCGAATTTCTGGCATCGCTTCGTCAGCCAATTCAAGGATGGGGAAGCTTTCGCAAAATTCACGAATTTCAGGGTCTACCATATGTATTGATGTCATTTTATTTCCTCGTTGTTTGAGAGTGGTTATTTTTGGTTTGGAATGATCTTGAGTTCACATATTACCAATGCTGTGAGCCCCATCCACGGGAAGAGCTATTCCGTTTATAAATGAACCAGCATCGCTAGCTAGTAACAGAAACGGAGCCGTAATTTCATCTAATTTGCCATTTCTTTGGGCGGGTGTTGTTGCGATATAGGCTTTACCTTTGTCGCTGGCAAAATATTCACTATTGATTTCAGTTACAAAATAGCCGGGGCAAAGCGCATTAACGCGAACGTTTTTACGGCCCCATTCAAGTGCGAGTACGCGTGTTAGTTGTACAACACCCGCTTTAGACGTGGCGTAACTGGCTTGGGAAATGGCTGCGCGCAAACCCAGTATAGACGCGGTGTTGACAATGCTTCCGGTTTTTTCCGCAGAGATCATACGGCGGCCTGCTTCCCGCGCAACCATCCAAGCTCCTTTGAGATTGGTATCAAGCACGAAATCCCAGCTATCCTCTTCTATTTTGAGAGCCATTTTTGAATCTGCGACGCCTGCATTATTGGACAAAATATCGACAACGCCTAATTTGGCTTCGGTGGTGTCGAAAGCGGATGAAATACTCTTAGCATCTGTTACATCCATATTGACTGCTAATGCTTCTCCGCCGTCTCGCGTAATCTCTTCAACTAAAGTCTCAAGCCGCTCCATTCGGCGGGCTGCGAGGACAACTTTAGCGCCATGTTCGGATAAGACTTTGGCAAAATGTGCTCCAAAGCCGCTGGAAGCCCCAGTAACGAGCGCTATTTTTCCAGTAACGTCAAACATTTTTTCTTTCATAATCTAATCCAGCTTTGACTGTTTAAGTCTTTATTGTGTGTTAATGATGTCCATTGCCATTTCAGCGAGTTGCGGCGCGAGAGCACCATAATCAAAGGCTTTTTGGCTTGAGGCGTTCCCGTCAATGGCACGCTTTAAAACACCTTGCAAAATAGCCGCGAGACGAAAGAAACTAAAGGCGACATAAAACGGCCAGTTAGGAATGTTATCAATCCCGCGTCTTTCGCAATATTGTGCGACATATTCAGCTTCCGTCGGGATACCATGCGCCTTACGGTCCATATCACCAAGCCCGGCAATGACAGCGTCGCGCCCCACACGTAATTGCATACATTGATAAGCAAGATCAGCATAGGGGTGGCCCAATGTTGAGAGTTCCCAATCCAGCAAGGCCAACGCTTTTGAATCGGTCGGATGAAATATAATATTATCCATGCGGTAATCCCCATGTATAAGGCTGACTTGCCCGTCATCTTCGGGCATGTTTTTTCTAACCCATACAATCAACTTATCCATCTCGGGAAAAGGCTCAGTTTCCGAGGCTCTATATTGTTTTGTCCATCGGTTGATCTGGCGCTCGAAATAATTTCCGGGACGACCATAATCACCTAGACCCACAGCTTTAACATTAATATCATGTAAGGCCGCGAGGATACGGTTCATTTCGTCATAAATTTCTGTGCGCTGCGTATTTTTCAGATCAGGTAATGCCGGATCCCAAAAAATACGTCCCGCCTCGAAACTCATCACATAAAACATGCTGCCGATGATATCTCTGTCTTCGCAGAGGTGGTCTGCCCGCGCGACAGGCACATCTGTATCTTTTAAAGCTTTGATGACTCGGTATTCACGGTCAATCGCATGGGCGGATTTTAACAAGGTACCCGGGGGTTGACGGCGCAAGACATATTGACCTGATTGTGCGGTCAATAAATAAGTCGGATTAGACTGTCCGCCCTCGAATTTTTTAGCGCGTTCAAGCCCCTTAAACCCGTCAATGTGCGCTTCGAGATAAGGGCCCAATATTTCTAAATCAAGATTTTTAATATCCACGGCCTAGTCCAATCCGTAACGCTCGATAATTTGCTTGCCAAGTGACATTTGATGAACCTGATCAGGACCGTCGGCTTGGCGGCACCAGCGGGCATAATTAAACCCCTCCGCCATGAAATAATCCTCGGTTAGCCCGCCTGCACCGTGCATTTGCATACAGCGGTCAACAATGGTTTGCACCATGATTGGAATGCTGGTCTTGGTTGCTGCGATCATATCACGCGAAGCTTGCGCTCCGACCGCGTCCATCTTAAGGCAGGTTTTTAAAACCAGAAGACGCGCCATTTCAATCTCGG
>CAYYMI010000114.1:0-3583 GCA_964472905.1 uncultured Hellea sp.
AAACTCCGGCAATGAATATTGACGATTTATTGAAAGAGGCACTGGCGGATTACAGGCCGGGTTCCAGACAATAATCATAGTTGTTACCCAAGGGTAACAACAGCGACAAAAGTTCTGCCAGATGGCTCAAAACGTTTCCCGAGCCTAGCTGATTTGTGCGTGGGTTTCCAATAGTAATTTTGCGAGATATGAAATAGGCATTAGTCTGCTCATACGCTTCAAATTAATTGCTACAAAAGACAAATTATGAACCTTAAGCGCCTTCTTAGACAAATTCATTACTGGGTATCGCTTGTCATTTTTATTCCATGCGGGATTATGTTCTTCGCAGGAATTTTTCTCATGCTGAAAAAAGAAATCAACTGGATTCAGCCACCGACACAGCGCGGTGTTGTCGTTGATCAAATTCCGGAAATTTCCTATGCTCAATTGCTTGATGCGAGCCAAAATCACCCTGGGTCGGGAATTGCCGAGTGGTCGGATATCAAAAAAATTGATCTTCGTCCTGATAAAGGCCTCGCGAAGGTCATATCTGATAGTGGTTGGGAATTACAGATTGATACATCAAATGGCACCGTCCTGAGTTCAAAATTTAGACGTTCGGATGTCATAGAGAGTATTCACGACGGATCTTACTTTTCCGGATGGACCAAACTTTATTTATTTCTGCCCGTTGGCTTTTTATTGATCTTGATGTGGGGAACAGGCATTTATTTGTTCTTTATCACCGAAATCCAGAAATTCAGAAAACGCAAACGCACGAAAAACAAAAAAGGAAATCGCGTCTGACGAATAAAGGGTTGGGTTATGGCGCATACTTTGATAAATTCCTCCCTATCCAAAAATAAAATATAATAAATAAAATAAATCCGGGGACACAACATGCGCGTACTTTCCTTATTTTTGTCTATCCTGTTCACATTGTCGATAACGAGCTGGGCCCAAGACTCAAACGCCCACGACGAAGACAGTGATCCCATGTCGAGCGCGACCTTTAAAGGTATGGCGCTACGCAATATAGGGCCGGCCCTTATGTCAGGCCGCATTGCAGATATTCAAATTGTGCCCGATGACCCCGCAACCTGGTATGTAGGTGTCGGATCGGGCGGGGTTTGGAAAACTGAAAATGCGGGAACTACCTGGACGCCTCTATTTGATAAGGAAAATGTTTATTCCATAGGCTCTATCGCTTTGGACCCGTCAGATCCCAACACGATCTGGGTCGGAACAGGTGAAAATCATGGCGGCCGACATCTCGGGTTTGGGGATGGTGTCTATCTCTCCAAAGACGGGGGTAAGACATGGAAAAATATGGGCCTAGAAACCTCGGATCATATTTCAACGATTATTGTTCATCCCGAGGACCCCGAAACAGTTTTTGTCGCTGCTCAGGGCCCGATTTGGTCTAAAGACGGGGAGCGGGGATTATACAAAACAACCGATGGCGGGAAGACATGGGACAATGTTCTATCCGCCGGTCCCTGGACGGGCGTAACGGATATTGTGATGGATCCGCGCAATCCTGATCGTCTCTATGCTGCCACATGGCAGCGTCATAGAACTGTTGCGGCCTATATTGGCGGCGGTCCGGAATCCGGGATTCACACATCTAGTGATGGCGGGGAGACATGGGAGCTTTTAGAAATCGGTCTTCCAGAAGGCAATAAAGGTAAAATCGGCCTCGCTATTTCGCCGCAAAAACCCGATATTATCTACGCCGCGATTGAGCTAAATCGCCGTACAGGCGGAGTGTGGAAATCAACGACACGCGGCCAGTCCTGGAAAAAAATGTCAGATGCTGTCGGCGGCGGAACCGGCGCGCATTATTACACTGAGCTTTTTGCCAGCCCTCATGAATTTGATAAGATTTACATGGTCAGCAACACAACGCAGGTCTCGGCCAATGGCGGTAAATCATGGTCGGATCTAAATAATGAATATAAGCATGTGGACGATCACGCGATTGCCTTTCGTCCTGATGATCCCGATTATATTCTATTTGGATCTGACGGCGGACTTTACGAATCTTATGATCGCGAAAAATCCTGGCGCTTTATTGATAATCTACCTGTCACGCAATTTTATAAGGTCGCTGTAGACGACACAGAGCCGTTCTATAATGTTTACGGCGGAACCCAGGACAATAATTCGCAAGGCGGGCCGTCACGAACAGATAACCGCCACGGTATTCGAAATTCTGACTGGTTCATTACCCTTTTTGCCGATGGTCACCAATCTGCAACGGAGCCTGGAAATCCAGATATTATGTATGCCGAATGGCAGGAAGGCAATCTTGCCCGTATTGACCGGACAACCGGCGAGATTGTGCATATTCAGCCTCAGCCCGGCAAGGATGAGCCCAGCGAACGCTATAACTGGGACGCGCCGATTTTTGTCAGCCAGCATGATCCGAAACGCCTTTATTTTGCATCTCACCGCTTGTGGCGCTCGGATAATCGCGGCGATGAATGGACATCGCTCTCCGAAGATCTGACCCGAAACGAAGACCGTATGCTGCTTCCGATTATGGGCAGAAAATGGTCATGGGAATCCGGTTGGGACTTCCGCGCTATGTCGGAATATAACACCATCACCTCTATCGGCGAATCTCCTATTGATGAGGATATTCTTTATGTCGGGACAGATGACGGCCTGATCCAATCTACAGGCGATGGCGGCCAGACATGGCAAAGAACTGAAGTTCGCCGCCTGCCCGGTGTCCCGGCGACCGCTTTTGTCAACGATATCCGCGCTGATCTTTTCGATGCCGATACCGTCTATGTTGCGCTCGATAATCACAAATATGGGGATTACACCCCTTATCTGCTAAAAAGCACCAATCGGGGTAAGTCATGGAAATCCATCGCAGGCGATATTCCCGAGCGTCATCTCGTGTGGCGGGTGGTTCAAGATCATGTCGATAAGGATTTGATGTTTGCAGCGACAGAATTTGGCTTGTTCTTTACGGTCGATGGCGGCGGTAAGTGGATAGAGTTTTCCGGGGGCGTTCCCACAATTGCATTTCGTGACGTCACCATACAGCGCCGCGAAGAAGATATTGTAGCCGCCTCCTTTGGCCGGGGCTTTTACGTTCTTGACGACTATACGCCCTTACGAGATGTCGATGCTAGCGCTCTGGAAGAAGACGCAATGTTGTTTCCGGGCCGCCGCGCCTGGTGGTATATTGAGCGCCATCCTCTGGCCTTCTCCGAGGGAGGATCACAAGGCCATAGCTTTTACAGAGCCCCTAACCCGCCTTTTGGAGCCGTATTCACCTATTATTTGAAAGACGGATTACAGACACAACGTGACATTCGAATTGAGTCTGAAAAAGACGCTTTAGAGGCTTGGGACGACACGCCGTTTATTGGCTATGACGCTGTAGAAAAAGAACGCCGTGAATCCGCGCCGGAGATTTGGCTGACAATTCGGGATAAGGACGATAATGTGGTTCGCCGCATTTCCGGCCCGGTCAAAAAAGGCTTTCATCGCGTGGCATGGGATCTGCGGTTTCCCGCTATTCAGCCCGTCAGTTTGGAGGAAAAGATTGACCCGGATCGGCAACCAACCGGATTTCTGGCGG
>CAYYMI010000115.1:0-3375 GCA_964472905.1 uncultured Hellea sp.
GCGAATACGATCTTAAAGACTACCGTAACTTTGGTATCATGGCCCACATTGATGCTGGTAAAACAACATGTACCGAGCGTATTCTTTATTATACGGGCAAAAACCATAAGATTGCCGAAGTGCATGATGGTGCGGCTACGATGGATTGGATGGAGCAAGAGCAAGAGCGAGGCATTACAATTACCTCTGCTGCGACGACCTGTTTCTGGGCTGGCAAGCGTCTCAATATTATTGATACACCGGGTCACGTTGACTTTACGATTGAAGTTGAGCGCTCATTAAGGGTTTTGGACGGCGCGGTTGCGCTTTTGGATGCCAATGCTGGCGTTGAGCCGCAAACAGAGACGGTTTGGCGTCAGGCTGATAAGTATAACGTTCCGCGCATGATCTTTATCAATAAAATGGATAAAATCGGCGCGGATTTCTACGCCTCTGTGCAGTCTGTTAAAGACCGTCTTGGTGGAAACGCACTTGAGATGCAACTGCCTATCGGCGCTGAGGATCAGTTTAAAGGTGTTGTCGATCTTGTGAAAAACTGTGCCTATGTCTGGGCTGATGAGGCTGACTTGGGTGCTAAATTTGATACGATAGATGTGCCGGCTGACATGGCGGAAGAGACCGCGAAATATCGTGAAGCGCTTATCGAGGCTGTAGCCGAAATGGATGACGCGGTCATGGAGGCCTATTTCGAAGGCACAATGCCCGATACTGAGACTATTCAGCGCCTCGTTCGCGAAGCAACGATTGCAGGTAAGGTTGTCCCTGTATTCTGCGGCACAGCCTTTAAAAACAAAGGTGTTCAGCCTTTGCTCGACGCGGTTGTGGCTTATTTGCCTAGCCCGCTCGATATTGCCGCGATTAACGGTATTGATGTCAAAACGGGCGAAGAAACAACGCGTCCAGCCTCTGATGATGAGCCGCTTTCAATGCTCGCGTTCAAAATCATGAATGATAAATTTGTGGGGACGCTTACGTTCTGCCGGATTTATTCTGGTAAGCTTGAAACGGGTACAACTCTTCTGAATTCGGTCAAAGAGCGCAAAGAGCGTGTTGGCCGCATGATGATGATGCATTCTAATGATCGTGAGGACATACAAGAGGCTTATGCAGGCGATATTATCGCGGTTGCGGGTCTTAAGGGGTCTACGACAGGTGATACGCTTTGTGATCAAAACGCCCCTGTTATTCTTGAGCGCATGGAATTCCCGGATCCGGTTATCGAAATCGCTGTTGAGCCTAAATCAAAAGCTGACCAAGAAAAACTAGGTATTGGGCTCCAGCGTCTTGCGGCCGAAGATCCGTCTTTCCGCGTCTCTACAGATCATGAATCAGGTCAGACAATTATGGCGGGCATGGGTGAGCTTCACTTGGATATCCTTGTGGACCGTCTGAAGCGTGAATTTGGCGTTGAGGCTAATATTGGTCAACCTCAAGTGGCTTACCGCGAAGCTTTGGCTGCGCCTGTAGATATTGATTATACGCATAAAAAGCAGTCTGGTGGATCGGGCCAATTTGGCCGCGTAAAAATTCGCTTCGAGCCGCTTGAGCCGGGATCAGGGTTTGAATTTGAATCCAAGGTTGTTGGCGGTAACGTACCGAAAGAATATATCCCAGGTGTTGAGAAAGGTATTCGCTCAATGTCTGAATCAGGACTATTGGCAGGTTTCCCGGTCATCGATTTTAAAGCTGAGCTCTATGATGGTGCTTACCATGATGTTGACTCCTCTGTAATGGCGTTTGAAATCGCGGCGCGTGCTGCGTTCCGTCAAATCAAGGTTGAAGGTAAGCTTAAGCTTCTTGAGCCTATGATGAAGGTCGAAGTTGTCACGCCTGATGAATATCTTGGGTCTGTTATTGGTGACTTGAATTCACGCCGTGGCATGATTTTAGGTCAGGAAATGCGAGGAAACGCCGTTGTGGCAAATGCCATGGTGCCTCTCGCGAATATGTTTGGTTATGTAAATGATCTACGTTCGTCCACACAGGGCCGTGCGCAGTTCACAATGACCTTTGATCATTACGCGGCAACACCGCGTGCGGTAATGGATGAAGTAATTTCGAAGCAGGGCGGCGCGTAAGTGCCGCCCAATTTAATTTTTAACTCCAAGAAAGAGTACGGAGAACAAAAATGGCAAAAGAGAAGTTTGAGCGGACGAAGCCGCACGCGAACATTGGCACGATTGGTCACGTTGACCATGGTAAGACGACGCTAACGGCGGCGATCACGAAGTATTTCGGTGATTTCCAAGCCTATGACGAGATTGACGGCGCGCCTGAGGAAAAGGCTCGCGGGATTACAATCTCAACAGCTCACGTTGAGTATGAGACGGAAAACCGTCACTACGCTCACGTCGACTGTCCAGGCCATGCTGACTATGTTAAGAATATGATTACTGGGGCTGCCCAAATGGATGGCGGTATATTGGTGGTGAACGCAGCTGATGGTCCTATGCCTCAGACACGTGAGCACATCTTGCTCGCCCGTCAGGTTGGTGTTCCAGCTTTGGTTGTTTACATGAATAAGGTTGACCAAGTTGATGATGAAGAGCTTTTAGAGCTTGTTGAAATGGAAATCCGTGAGCTTCTAAGCTCTTACGAGTTCCCTGGAGACGATATTCCGATCATTAAAGGCTCTGCTTTGGCCGCTATGGAGGGCAAAACTCCTGAAATCGGTGAAGAGTCTATCAGGAAGCTTATGGAAGCTGTTGATAGCTATATCCCTCAGCCAGAGCGCGCTATTGATGGGGCTTTCTTGCTCCCAATCGAAGATGTGTTCTCTATCTCAGGCCGCGGAACCGTTGTGACGGGCCGTGTTGAGCGTGGCGTAGTTAATGTTGGCGACGAAATTGAAATCGTTGGTATCAAAGAAACACAAAAGACAACATGTACTGGTGTTGAGATGTTCCGTAAGCTCCTCGATTCAGGTCAGGCTGGCGATAATATCGGCGCGCTTATCCGCGGTATTGACCGTGAGAAGGTTGAGCGCGGACAGGTTCTGTGTAAGCCAGGCTCAGTGACGCCGCATAAGAAGTTTGTCGGTGAGGCTTATATCTTGACGAAAGATGAAGGCGGTCGTCATACGCCGTTCTTTAACAATTATCGTCCGCAGTTTTACTTCCGGACCACGGATGTGACCGGTGTTGTGACTTTGAAAGAAGGTACAGAGATGGTTATGCCGGGTGATAATGTTGAGATTAACGTTGAGCTTATCGTGCCCATCGCCATGGAAGAGAAGCTCCGCTTCGCTATCCGTGAAGGTGGCCGCACAGTCGGCGCCGGTGTTGTTGCAAAAATTATTGAGTAGAGTTTATTGAGGCAGGTTTCCTGCCTCTTTTGTTGTTTGAAAGCGTAAGAAACGGATTTCCGCTATGGATC
>CAYYMI010000116.1:0-2935 GCA_964472905.1 uncultured Hellea sp.
CCGACATAAATTATCAACCCACATTCGCCGATTGGCGCGTTATCAAAGCAGAAGCGCTTGTCTCAGGCCGTATTGTCATGGAAACAGATCAGCGCTTGCGTGTGGAATTTCGTTTGTGGGATGTGTTTGCCGGCCAACAATTAGCGGGACTGCGATTTGCGACCACAACAGATAATTGGCGCCGTATCGCACACAAGGTTTCCGATGCGATCTATGAAAAGCTGACCGGAGAGGCAGGCTATTTTGATAGCCGTATTGTCTTTATTGATGAAACTGGCCCGAAGACCGATCGCCGTAAGCGTCTGGCTATTATGGATCAGGACGGGGCCAATGCTCAAATGCTGCTATCTGGTTCGCGGACAGTTATAACACCGCGCTTCTCGCCAAATGCTCAAAAAATTACATTCATGTCTTATGAAAGCGCTGTGCCTCAGATTTACCTTCTGGATATTGAAACAGGCCGTCGCGAAATTTTAGGTGACTTTCCGGGTATGACATTTGCGCCGCATTTTTCGCCTAATGGTGATAAGGTGATCATGACTTTGTCACGAAGAGGCAATAGCGATATATATGTCATGGATTTATCCTCAAGATCGACAGCGCGTTTAACAACAGACCCAGCAATTGATGTCTCGGCAAGTTACGCCCCGTCAGGTCGTGAGATCGTCTTTAATTCTGATCGCGGCGGGTCACCGCAGCTCTACACTATGCGTGCGGACGGAAGTAACGTAAAACGTATTAGTTTTGGCAAAGGTCGATATTCGGCCCCTGTTTGGTCGCCGCGGGGCGATCTCATCGCTTTTGTGAAGAGCCAGAATGGTCAATTTTCAATCGGCGTTATGAAAACCGACGGATCGGGCGAACGCATTTTGACAACGAGCTATCTGGATGAAGCTCCGACTTGGTCTCCAAATGGACGGGTTATTTTATTTAGCCGTGAATCACGGGGTAGAAATGCCAATAGTGAAGTGTGGTCAATTGACCTTTCCGGGCGGAACTTACGCAAAATGCCAACGCCCGGACAAGCCTCTGATCCGGCTTGGTCGCCAATTTTGCCCTAATTTTGTCTTATTCGACAAATATTCAACATTACCGTCTTCTTAAGTTTGCTCTCTCGAAAAGGTGAGCATTTTTGGCTTGATTGAACGTGCTTGGAATAGTTTACTGTTATTGAGTAATAAAAAAGATATAATGAGGTCTCGAATGAAACTTAAAACCGTCACAATTACATTATCTGTCATGTCACTTTGTGCATGTGCCTCCACCCCAGAACCTGTTGTCGAGCCAGTAGTAGCGCAAGCTCCAGTAGTCGAACAAACACCTGAACCCGTATTTGTACAGCCCGCGCCAGTCGAGCGTGTAACTCAAGCCCCCATCGCTGAACCTATATTTGATCCTAACCTTCCGGTTGCGGGTTCAGCAGCAGATTTTGCTTATCAGGCAGGTGAGGACCGTGTTTATTTTGGTTATAATAAATATGATTTAAACACAGAGGCACGTAACACCCTTACGAAGCAAGCAGATTGGCTCAAGCAATATGATCGTGTGAGGGTTGTTGTTGAAGGCAATGCAGATGAGCGCGGTACACGTGAGTACAATCTGGCATTAGGGGCGCGTCGCGCAAATAGTGTGAAGGATTATCTTGTAAGTCGTGGGGTAAATCCAAGCCGTCTTATTACCGTATCGTACGGTAAAGAACGTCCTATTGATGGCCGTTCCAGTGAAGATGGATGGGCGCGTAATCGTAATAGTCACACAAATCTTGTCTCGGGCACGATTGGATAGCGGCTTTTCTATAGATGATAGAGGGCAGTCAGGCGCGCAGCTTATGTCTTTGTTAACTGCCTTTTAATGCAATCTGCCCTATTTTGACCATGATAGTCAGGCTACAGATGAGATGTCTGTAGTCTGACTTTTTAATTGGTGTATATTGGAGACCTTATGCGCGTATTTGCTTTATTCCTAACGACGACATCATTTTTGGTGGTAAGTCCAGTTTATGCTCAAAGCAAAAAAGAACTTGCGGCTCAAAATCTAGCGCTAGGGGAACGCATAAATGTTTTGGAAAGACGCTTATTAACGGGCGACCCGGCGGCGGAACGACTTATGCAACGCATGGACGGTCTGGAAACGTCTATACGGAATTTAACGGGTGAGGTGGAGCGTTTGCGCTATGAGCGTGATAGCCTTAGTTCTGAAAACACCGCCCTGCAAGAAGATTTAAGTGCCTTACAAGAGCTTTCGAACCGCATGAGAATTCATTTGGACGCCGTTGATCTTGTCAATGCAGAACAGGCGTCTAGAACGGCGAGCCGAACTTATGGAGGCACGCAGAGTTATAGCGGCGCAATAGTCGGAGGCGGGGCGGTGTCCGCGCCTTCATATTCGACCTCACCGACATATTCAGATAGCTATACACAATATTCTGGCGGAGAAACGACGCAGCTTAGCGGCGTTCCGAGTGCCCCAGTTTATCGTGAATCCACAATTCCTGTTCAGCAGTCCTATACGGACCTCTCGGAATTACCGGCATCCGGTAAGCAAAAACTGGCAGAAGGGGATTTTGTTGGAGCACAAACCGCTTTTAAACAATATTTGGAGTTTAATCCCGAAGCACCTGATATGGGCGAGGTGAGTTTTTGGCTGGGTGAGACATATTATGTTCGCGGCGGATATACGGATGCGGCTGATGCTTATATTTCTTCAATGCGTAAAGCTCCAGATGGGCCTAAAGCGCCTGATGCTATGATCAAATTGGCAGCTTCGCTTAACCAGCTTGGCAATCAAAAAGAAGCCTGTCAGACCTTGGCGAGTTTTCCCTCGCAATTTCCAAATGCGAATGAGGTTCTACGCGATAAGGTGCGGGTCGAAAACTCCCGAGCCGGATGCTAACTCAAGATCTTAGTGCTTATTTAAATCAGAGGCTTGTGTCTTT
>CAYYMI010000117.1:0-2306 GCA_964472905.1 uncultured Hellea sp.
TGCTCTTGTTCGACTGGTGTGAGTGTAGAGAGCATCTCGTTCATATTAGCTCTATCCTGCGCGAGAATTTTAGCTCGCATATCTACACCCTGTTTTGAAAGCTCATATATTTTTGCACGGCCATCTTTGGGGTG
The DNA here is from genome assembly GCA_964472905.1 of uncultured Hellea sp. Taxonomy (GTDB): domain Bacteria; phylum Pseudomonadota; class Alphaproteobacteria; order Caulobacterales; family Maricaulaceae; genus Hellea. Next base: position 135 of record CAYYMI010000117.1, read on the forward strand.
ATTACTTTTCCTTACGAGATCCATTTTGATCAAGCGATCTAATGCTGATTGCATGGTTGTTGGCGGAAGGAAAAGAGCATGAGAGATATCAGTTGCTCTGGTCTTTGGATGGGTCTCGATAAATTTTAATGTCTGATAATCAATGGGGTTATAGCGCATTGGCCTAGGCTCGCCGTCAGCACCTGCGAGGAGGTAGCGGGTCAGGAAGGCATCTGTGGCGCTGAGCAATCTGTCGGCATTTTTATAAGTCATGATTTTACCTATTGCGTAGTTCGTATTAAATATGTTACGCATTTCGTAATAAAAAACTACGATATTCGTATTAAGGAGACGAAAATGAAAAAACTTGCCGTGATTGCTACCGCTTTAACCCTTGCTGCTTGCGCCGGAACCCCAGTTCCTCCAGCCGTGCCGCCTTCAGATTTTTCAACGCGGCCCGCAATAGCCGAGACGGGTTTTGCTGAAACTGTAGTTGTACAAGACTTTCCACTGGAACGGTCCGAACTTAGGGCTTGGCTTGCAGACGGAAATAAGATCATTGCCGCTATGGATGGCGGTGAGGATTTTGCAGGCCCCGTTGATGAAGTCTATTTTGATGGTACTTGGCCCGAGCCTGGTTCCACACGCCGCGTAGAACTTAGTGATGGTCACTATGTTTTAGAACGCGTTATCAACAACGCCCCTGCCGCTTTTGAATACCAGATTTGGAACATGACCAATGAGGTAGGCAATAATGTTGACTATGTTCATGGGATACAAGCTTTTGAGCCACTGGAGCAAGGCGGAACCCGTTTGACATGGACCTATAAAGTTATGCCAAATGCAGGTTTCAAACGTCCATTCGTCCAGCGGACTGTTAATAAACATGTTAAACCTATGCTCAGAGGCGCGCTGGAAACCGTCGCTGCCGATGCAAACAATCTGGTCCAAGACAAGGTCAATTAAACACCTATGAAGTCGAGATTAGATTTAATACAAATAATGAACGCCTTTGGGCGTTGCGCTTTAGCCTCGTTGTTCCTTCTGGGCGGTGTGAATAAGGCTATGAGTTTTGAAGCCGTATCGACGCGCATGGAAGCGGTTGGTCTTTTGCCTTCATCCATTCTTTTGCCAATAGTTATTACCTTGGAGCTCGGTGCGGGTTTGTTGATAGCCACGGCTGGGCCATTTTACCGAATAGCTGCGTTAATTCTTGCGGGCTTCACATTGACCACGAATGTCTATTTTCATGACTTTTGGACGATGCAAGGTGATGTGAGAGAGCTGGAGCTTTCATTATTTTTTAAAAATATTGCGATTGCGGGGGCATTGCTCTTCGTCGCTACGCAACAATCTTCGTCAACTGAACTAAAATGAAAAAATTTAAGATAATGAATAGGAATAGATTTTCACTGAGGTTAGTCGGGTCTTTCATGCTCTTGACATCAGCTTGTCAAACAGCTCAATCTAAATCTCAAACTGATAAACGGATCCAAATGGCAGACATATTTTTGAGGCTATGTTCAAGAAGGATAGGCAAGCTGTAACGTCTTTACTGACCGAAGCCTTAGTTGTGCATGCCCCTTACAATCCGAATGGCGATGCTTCAGATGAGGGGATAAGAACACTCCCAGCAAAACTATATGCCCTCGGAGCCATGCAGACATATGATAATCTTAAGTGGGAGAATAAAAAAATACTCCCTCTCGGATTCAGGACAAACTTTGTGGGTTGAAGTGAACGGAAAACTGTCCGTGGCTCACACGGGTAAACCATATCATAATCGCTATGTGTTCAAGATTGATTTTGAGAATGAGAAAATTTCGGCGATTACGGAATATACAAACGTCGCGACGCTCGCCAAACATGGCATTGTGGCAGGGGCAAACTAACAATGCCGTGCCGTTAGTCTAAGTAACTTTTACCGATCTGAAACAGCCATAACGGCGATAGAAACAAGGTCTTCTGGCATTGACCACGCGTAACCGCTGATGGTCACACTGTTATGCGCAATTCCGTGGAGGAAACAAATCAAGGCGTCTTGTTTCTGTTTTAGCTGTTCGGGCGTGAGTAGATTTTCATGGATAATTGAAAGGGTTTTCGAAAATATCTGAAAACGTGCGCCAATCTCTGGATTATCGACAAAAATATTCACCTCGGATTGACTGATGCCATCGGCCATAAAAACGAGAC
>CAYYMI010000118.1:0-2236 GCA_964472905.1 uncultured Hellea sp.
AATTCTCATGAATTTACTAACTAAAAGATGGAACAGTTTTAAGGGGGCAAGACAGATCGCTTTCTTGGCGGGCGGGCTTATTTACCGCTTTGCTAAATTCGGGCGGCCTATTGTGTATATGGTGGCTGGCGCCGTCGCGATGATGGTTATGCTTATAGCAATGAAGCAAGCATTCTTTGGTGTTGATATTGTTGCCGGCGCGCGGGACGGGTTCGGGCTTGCCCTGCAAATGCTATCTGGGGCTGTCGGGGGTTTCGTCTTTGCTCGCCTGACTAAACCGCGCAGCCTAATGCCCGCTACCCATGCGGCCTAGTTTTACGCCGTAATCGGCGGCGATTTGATATTCGGGATCATCATCTGAATCGATCATAAGCTGCCCTGCGCGGTTAAGCAGGGTGTGACAGTCCTTCGTCAGATGTCTCAAGCGGATGGATTTTCCAGCCTCTGTATATTTCGCGGCGAGCGCTTCGATGGCCTGCAAGGCCGATTGATCGACAACGCGGCTATTGGCGAAGTCAACGATGATAGTCTGTGGGTCGTCTTTGACGGTGAAGAGTTCAGAAAAGCCTTCGATAGACCCAAAAAATAATGGTCCTTCGAGCTTATAGACTTTGGTGTCTCCGTTGGTCTCGGTGTTAGCGTCAATGCGGCGCGCGGCGTTCCACGCATAGGCGAGGGCGGAGACAATCACGCCGACGACAACAGCAACGGCCAAATCATGCCAGACAGTGACGACTGTGACGAGGATGATGACAAAGGCATCGACCATAGGGATGCGCCGCATGATGGCCAGCGACTGCCACGCAAAGGTCCCAATGACGACCATGAACATAACGCCGACAAGGGCAGCAAGCGGAATTTGTTCGATGAGAGATGAGGCAAACAGGATAAAGGCCAATAGAAATAGCGAGGCCGTAATGCCAGAGAGCCGCGTGCGTCCGCCGGATTTTACATTAATCATAGATTGCCCGATCATCGCGCAGCCGCCCATGCCGCCAAAGAAGCCTGTGACCGTATTGGCCACGCCTTGGGCGACACATTCTTGAGACGCGCCGCCGCGTTCTTCTTTGATCTCACCAACAAGGTTGAGCGTGAGCAAGCTCTCTATCAAACCAATGGCGGCAAGGATAAGCGCGTAAGGAAAGATAATTTCAAAAGTTTCGAGGTTGAGCGGCACGGTTGGAACATGAAAGCCAGGCAGGCCGCCTTTAATAGAAGCCAGATCACCCACCGTTTGAACATCCAGCTTAAGCGTCAATACAAGCGCGGTGACAACGCCAATCCCCAATAGCGGCGCAGGGATAGCTTTGGTGACTTTGGGGGCTGCCCAGATTAAAAACATGGTGAGCGCAACAAGGCCGAGCATGAGCATAAGGGGCGTGCCCGTCAGCCATGTGCCTTCGAGAATATGGAAGGGGCCGTAATGATGACCGGCTATGCGTTCTGGTGGGGCGGACTGAAACTGGCTCAGCTGCGCCATGCCGATAACAATGGCGAGGCCGTTGACAAAACCCAGCATAACAGGGTGAGGGACCAAGCGGATAAATTTTCCCAAGCGAAAAACCCCGGCCAGAATTTGCATAATGCCCATTAAGACGACTGTAGCAAAAAGATATTCAACGCCGTGATCGGCGACAAGGGCGACCATCACAACGGCAAGCGCGCCTGTGGCTCCTGAAATCATCCCGGGACGTCCGCCGATTAAGGCTGTGATTAATCCGACAATAAAAGCGGCATATAGCCCGACCAGAGGCTCAACCCCCGCGACAAAGGCAAAAGCGATAGCTTCGGGTACCAAGGCAAGGGCAACTGTTAAGCCGGCTAATATTTCCACCTTAGAGCGGTGGAAATTAAACGTCATCGGCCCGCTACGGCGGCGCGCAGGGACGGATATTCGATCTGCAAAATTAGACAGCGTTGAACGGATCACAATAGAGGCCTTTATCAGGGGCTTGAGTAAGTCGCGCGGTCTATAGACAAGCTTTGTGAAGAGCAAGTGAACATTATGGGTGTTTACCTCATTAGGTATGGTTTGCCTGAAATTTGGCGGCTGTGGTGGTTCATTTTTGCTCGTGTAATTGCGTTAGCAAATACACAGATGGCACGACTTCAATGTCAACATTTAGAGTTATACCACCTCCTGAGTTCCTGAGGATTAAGTTTTTTGGTAAAACGCTAGTTCTCTGAGCGGCGCACCTGTGATGTCATCGGCATCACGCGGAGCAGCTTTCGTTAT